>DATCTB010000156.1:0-3077 GCA_036568185.1 Bacteroidales bacterium
CAAAATGGTCAACTTTTGCGAAACTGCCGACAGGTTTCATGGCGCCTGGCCTCATTGGCTAAATGGTGTAACTGGAAAGACTATTCCTTTCAGCCAGTTTGATGATGGCGGCGATTTGGTTGAGACGGCTTTTTTAATTCAAGGAATGCTCACCGCACAAGCATATTTCAGTGGAAGTAATGTAGAAGAAACTGAACTGAGAAACAAAATTCAGGTTTTGTGGGAAGGCGTTGAGTGGGATTGGTACAGGAATGGATGGCAGGATGTGCTTTATTGGCACTGGTCGCCGAACCATGGCTGGAAAATGAATATGAGAATCACTGGCTGGAACGAATCGTTGATAGTTTATGTGCTTGCAGCTGCATCGCCAACCCATGCCATTACCCCGGCAGTTTATGAAAAAGGCTGGGCCAGAAATGGTGCAATCAAAAATGGCAATGTGTATGAAGGCCTTGTATTGCCTTTGGGCGAACCTTATGGCGGCCCATTGTTTTTTGCTCATTATTCATTCTTAGGTTTGAACCCTAACGGATTATCCGACCAATATGCTGATTACATGCTTCAAAACACCAACCACAGCCTGATAAATTATAAGTATTGCGTCAGCAACCCGGGTGGTTATAGCGGTTATTCTGATTCCTGTTGGGGCCTCACAGCTTCCGACGACCCCGATGGCTATTCAGCGCATTCTCCAACCAATGACAATGGAACCATTTCACCAACGGCAGCGCTTTCTTCCATTGTTTACAGCCCTATCCAATCGTTGAAAGCAATGAATTATTTTTATGGAACTTTGGAAAATAAAGTTGTTGGCACCCGCGGGCCTTATGATGCCTTCAACCAGTCAAGAAACTGGTACACCAATTCGTATCTTGCAATAGACCAAGGGCCAATCATTGTTATGATTGAGAATTACCGCAGCGGTTTACTGTGGAATAATTTTATGAAAAATACCGAAGTCCAGCAAGGGCTTACCAAACTTGGTTTTAGTTTTACCCCAGGAAAATAATATCATGAAAATCTTCAGTTTAATAGTTATCGGAATATTCTTCTTTTTTGGAATTCTTGCTTGCCAAAATGCTAATAGCAAGAAAAAAACTGTTGCAAGCAAGTTAACTGATGAACAATTGATGGACACCGTTCAAAAGCAAACTTTCAAGTATTTTTGGGATTTTGCCGATTCTGCTTCTGGTATGGCCAAAGAAAGAAATACTGAGATAATGATTACTTCAGGTGGAAGTGGTTTTGGAATAATGGCTATAGTTGTTGGCGTTGAAAGGGGTTATATCACCCGTGAAGCAGCATTGGAAAGAATGTTGAAAATTGTTAATTTTTTGGAAAAAGCTGAACGCTTCCACGGCGCTTGGCCACACTGGCTATTCGGCGAAACAGGCAAGCCAAAGCATTTTAGCCAATATGATGATGGTGGCGACCTGGTTGAAACGGCGTACCTTGTCCAGGGTTTGTTGACTGCAAAAGAATATTTCAATCAGGAAAATGAAGCTGAAAATGAATTAAGGAAAAAAATCACTTATTTGTGGGAAACTGTTGAGTGGGATTGGTACCGGCAGAATGATCAGAATGTGCTTTATTGGCATTGGTCAAAAAATTATGGCTGGAAAATGAATATGCCCATCCGTGGCTGGAACGAGTGCCTGATAACGTATGTCCTGGCAGCTTCGTCACCTACGCATCCTGTTCCGGCTGAGGTTTACCACGAAGGATGGACAAATTCAAATCATTTTTACAATGGAAATGAATATGAAGGCATAAAACTGCCACTTGGCTTCCCATACGGTGGGCCTTTGTTTTTTACACATTATTCATTTTTAGGATTGAATCCAAATGGGCTGAAGGATCAATATGCAGATTATTTCGAGCTAAATTCAAACCAGAGCCTGATTAATTTCAAGTATTGCGTGAAGAACCCAAAAGGCTTTCCGGGCTATTCTGACAGTTGCTGGGGATTGACTGCCTCCGACGACCCATATCATTTTTATCTTGCCCACGAACCTGGCAGCGATCGCGACAACGGAACCATCTCGCCCACAGCTGCCATCTCATCCATCGTTTATACTCCTAAAGAATCAATGCAGGCAATGCGATATTTTTTCGAAGAATTGGGCGATAGCCTATGGGGTGAATATGGTTTCTACGACGCATTTAACCTGGATGCCAACTGGACTGCTGACACTTACCTCGCCATCGACCAGGGGCCGATTGTGGTAATGATTGAAAACTACAGAACCGGCCTTTTATGGAATAATTTTATGAAAAATAAAGATGTCCAAAATGGATTGACTAAGCTTGGATTCACTTATAAAACAACCGATTAATTATTTTTTTATGAAAAAAACTTTTAAAATTTTCTTTCTAATAGCCTTATTTTCTGTGTCATTTGTTGGCTGTCAGTTTCCGGCAGAAAAGAATTCAGGGAAACCCGAAGCGACAGTTTCAAAATTCGATGATCAAATTAAAGAGCTGATGTCGAAAATGACACTCGAAGAAAAAATTGGCCAGATGAACCAGTTGACAGGAGATTGGGCAGTTACCGGCCCTTTTATCCGGACAGATTTTAAAGAAATGATAAAAGCCGGGAAAGTGGGCTCCATGCTGAATTGCTATACAGTTGATTACACGCGCGAATTGATGCAATTGGCAGTTGACAGCAGCCGCCTCGGAATTCCGCTTTTGTTTGGTTATGATGTAATTCATGGCCATCGCACCATATTTCCTATTCCATTGGCTGAATCATGTTCCTGGGATTTGGAGATAATGGAAAAATCTGCCCGCATTGCCGCTGTTGAAGCATCAGCAGAAGGCATTCACTGGACTTTTGCCCCTATGGTTGACATTTCCCGCGACCCGCGCTGGGGAAGGGTTATGGAGGGCGCCGGCGAAGATCCCTGGTATGGTTCTCAGATTGCCAAGGCAAGAGTGAAAGGTTTCCAGGGAAATGATTTGGCAAAGGACAACACTATTCTGGCCTGCGTGAAGCATGTGGCTGCATACGGAGCTCCCGAAGCCGGAAGGGATTACAATACCGTTAACCTTTCTTTAAGAAGCCTGTATGAAAC
>DATCTB010000157.1:0-2781 GCA_036568185.1 Bacteroidales bacterium
ACAGATGTTAACAAGCATTATCTTGAACAAGGCAAACTTAGTGTCGGAGTGTTGGGTCGTGGGACGGCCTGGCTTGATACAGGAACGTTTTCTTCATTAATTGAAGCTTCGCAATTTGTTGAAGTAATTCAAAACAGGCAAGGTTTGAAGATTGGTTGCATAGAAGAAATCGCTTTCCGAAATGGTTTTATTGATAAAGATCAACTTAGCCGACTGGCGCAACCCTTGTTAAAAAGCGGATATGGCCAGTACTTGCTTGGTTTATTAAAATAAAAAATTGAAGAGTAAATGAATGGTTTTGAACACCTGATCACTTTTTTCGAAAAAAAACTTAGCGAACAAAAATTTGGCACCAAGCCAAGCGAACTTTATGCCCCAATCAATTACACACTTACACTTGGAGGCAAACGAATCAGGCCTATTTTGACCCTTATGGCTTGCGAAATGTATTGCGGTGATTATGAACGTGCTTTGCCGCAATCAATTGCCATTGAACTGTTTCATAACTTCACATTAATTCATGACGACATCATGGATAATGCACCCATTAGGCGTGGAAAAAAAACCGTATATAAAAAATGGGATCCTAACATCGCTATTTTATCGGGAGACACGCTTTTCGCCTTAGCCTATCATTATGCACAACAGGCTGATAAGGAGATTTTACCGGAAATTCTTGGCATATTTAATAAAACCGCCATCGAGGTTTGCGAGGGACAACAATATGACTTGAATTTTGAAAAAGAAAATAAGGTAACCGTTGAAGATTATATTGAAATGATCAGGCTGAAAACTGCAGTTTTATTTGCTGCAAGTTTAAAGATAGGTTCAATCATTGGTGGAGCCTCAATTGATGAAGCACAAAATCTATACGATTTTGGCCTGAACATTGGCCTTGGTTTTCAATTGCAGGATGATTTGCTCGATACTTTTGGCGATGAAAGTGTTTTTGGAAAAAAAACCGGTGGAGATATCTTAACCAATAAAAAAACCTATCTCTTTTTAAAAGCAATCGAACGTGCTGATAGCTCTACCAGGGATAGATTAATTGAATTTTATAAAAATAAACCTAAAGACGAAAACAATAAGGTTCAGGAAGTAAAATCAATTTTTTCAAAACTTCGCGTTGCTGAAGATTGTACGAATCTAATTGAACACTATTACCAGGAAGGTATGAACAGCCTTAATCGATTAACTATTAGCAATGAAAACAAGGAGTTGCTTGGCGAAGTCGCACGAAAAATGATTAATCGCGAGAAATAGAGTTTATTCCATTTCCAGTTTTTCCAGTTCCAAATGCTGTGTTTCCCACATTTTGTATTTTTCGGTCAGGGATTTATTTAAAGTATCGTGCTGTTGATAGAGTTTTCCTGATTTAATTTCATCCTGGTAAAGCCCGGGGTTCGAAAGTTTTTTATTTATTGATTCCAATTCGGTTTCAAACTTAAGAATCTCCTTTTCCAACTCGTCAATATTGTTTTTAAGTTTCCTGATTTGCCTGTCAGATTCTTTTTTCTTTTCCCATTTTAATTTATTAACATTAACTTTTTCAGGCTTTTCCGCGATATCAACAGTTGATTTCTTTTCAAGGTCATCAAAATCAGAAATTTTATGTTTTTCAAGGTACTCTTCAATACCACCAAGGTGTTCTTTTATTTTTAAATTTGAAAATTCAAACAATCTGTTGCTCAGGCCTTGAAGGAAATCCCGGTCGTGCGAAACAAGCAGAATAGTTCCATCGTACTGCAACAAGGCGTTTTTCAAAATATCTTTTGATAAAATATCCAGGTGATTTGTTGGCTCATCAAGAATCAGCAGGTTTGTTGGTTTCAATAGAAGCTGAGCAAGCGCCAACCTCGATTTTTCACCTCCTGATAACACTTTTACTTTCTTATCAACATCTTCTCCCTGAAACAGAAAAGCACCAAGTATTGCTTTCAGCCTGGTCCGGATATCGCCAACAGCAACTTCATCAACTGTTTCAAACACAGTCTTCTCAGGGTCAAGTGTATCTCCCTGGTCTTGAGCAAAATACCCCCAAACAACATTATGCCCCAATTTCAGATCACCCTTATATTCAAGCTGTTGTGCAATTATTTTAGCCAAAGTAGTTTTTCCTTCACCATTCCTGCCTATAAATGCAAGATTCTCTCCTCTTAATATTTGAAAATCAATATCTTTTAAAACAACTTTATTACCATAAAATTTTGAAATTGACTTTCCTTCTACTACAACTTTACCACTTTGCTGGGCTAAAGGAAATGAAAATTTTATAGATGAATTATCAAGGTCATCAATTTCAACTCGTTCCATTTTATCCAACATTTTCACTCTTGACTGCACCTGTCTTGATTTTGATGCTTTGTACCTAAAACGTTCTATAAATTGTTCAATGTCCTGAATTTGCTTCTGTTGATTATTAAAGGTTGCCTGTTGCACCTGCAATCGTTCATCGCGCAATTTAAGGTATTGAGAATAAGGAACTTTGTAATCATACGCTTTTCCGTTATTTAATTCAATAGTTCGTTTGGTTATGTTATCAAGCATGGCCCGGTCGTGAGAAACCATTAGCACGGCACCCTGATAATCATCAAGAAAATTTTCAAGCCACTGAATAGACTCAATATCAAGGTGATTTGTAGGTTCATCCAGAAGCAACAAGGAAGGCATTAGCAACAACAATTTAGCAAGTTCAACCCGCATGCGCCATCCCTGGCTGAATTCTTTAACCGGCCTGTTCAAATCTTCTGAACGAAAACCCAAGCCAGCAAGCACCTTTTC
>DATCTB010000158.1:0-15940 GCA_036568185.1 Bacteroidales bacterium
GCGAAGTTGAAAGAATATGAAAGCGACGAGTAGAAAAAGTAATAAGAAACTTTAAGACAGAATGGCAGAAGAACCAGGCGAAAATAACTCGCAAGAAAAAAAAGATAATAAAAACCCGTTCAACCTGACGGGTGGCTCAGGTAATACGAAAAAACCAAAATTCAATTTTTACTGGATTTATGGTTTACTGGCAGTAATTTTTATTGGCATCCAATTTATGAATTGGGGAGAAGGCCCAACAAAAACGGATTGGCGCGAATTGAAAACAATGATTGAGGAAGGTGACGTGAGCAAAATCATTTTAGTAAACAAAGAAAGCGCTGAAATTTTTATCAAACCCGATAAACTTACCAAAGAAAAATACAAAGAAGTAAAGGAAGCCTCCAACTTTGGGCAACCAAGCCCGCAGTATTACTACGAAGTAGCCAGCGTTGATATTTTTATTGAAGATGTGAAAAACCTGCAAACCGACGTTTCGGAACCTATATATGTCGAAAACGAAACCAGGAAAAACTGGGGTGGCGATATTTTGGGATGGGTACTTCCTTTTGCTTTAATAATTGGTGTTTGGTTTTTAATCATGCGAATGATGAGCAGGGGAGGTGGTGGAGCCGGTGGCCAGATTTTCAATATTGGAAAATCGAAAGCACAGGTTTATGATAAAAATACCAGCGTGAACATCACATTTAAAGATGTTGCCGGCCTGGAAGAAGCCAAAGTTGAAATCAAGGAAATTGTAGATTTTCTAAAAACTCCTGAAAAATATACCCGCCTGGGCGGAAAAATTCCAAGAGGTGTATTGCTTGTTGGCCCTCCTGGAACAGGTAAAACTCTGTTGGCCAAATCGGTTGCAGGTGAAGCGCATGTTCCATTTTTCTCCATTTCGGGTTCCGATTTTGTTGAAATGTTTGTGGGTGTAGGCGCATCGCGTGTTCGTGATTTATTCAAGCAGGCAAAGGAAAAATCGCCTTCAATAATATTTATTGATGAAATAGATGCCATCGGCAGGGCACGTGGAAAAAATGCAATGACAGGTGCCAACGACGAAAGAGAGAATACTTTGAACCAGTTGCTTACCGAAATGGATGGTTTTACGCCAAATTCAGGCGTAATTATCCTTGCAGCAACCAACCGTGCTGATATTCTGGATAAAGCACTTCTCCGCGCAGGCCGATTTGACAGGCAGATAAATGTTGACCTTCCTGATTTGGAAGAAAGAAAAGCTATTTTCAGAGTACATATTCGCCCTTTAAAACTTGATCCTTCAGTTGACACAGATTTTTTATCAAAACAAACTCCCGGTTTCTCAGGTGCTGACATTGCGAATGTTTGTAACGAAGCAGCTTTGATTGCTGCCCGTGCCGAGCATGAATCGATTATGAAAGACGATTTCATGAACGCAATCGACAGGATAATTGGTGGCCTGGAAAAGAAAAACAAAATCATTACGCCAAACGAGAAAAAAGTAGTTGCCTACCACGAAGCCGGACATGCAACCATTAGCTGGCTCCTGGAACATGCGCATCCACTTTTAAAAGTAACTATTATCCCTCGTGGTAAATCACTTGGCGCCGCCTGGTATTTGCCTGACGAAAGGCAGTTAACCACGGTTGAACAAATGTTGGACGAAATGACTTCAGCATTGGGCGGCAGGGCAGCAGAGCAAATAACTTTTGGGAAAATTTCCACCGGTGCTTTGAACGACCTGGAAAAAGTTACCAAACAAGCCTTTGCCATGGTTGCCTATTACGGCTTCAGTAAGAAAATAGGAAACATTAGTTTCTTCGATTCCTCCGGCCAGCAGGACTATGCTTTCAGCAAACCTTTCAGTGAAAAAACGGCTGAAACAATTGACAAAGAAGTTTCTGAAATAGTTGAAACAGCTTATAAAAGGGCCATTAAAATTTTGACTGAAAACAAAGAATCGCTTGAAAAACTGGCAACAAAACTTCTTGAAAAAGAAGTTATTTTCAGCGACGATTTGGAAAATATTTTCGGCAAACGCCCATGGGGAGATTCAAGTATTTTATTGCGTTCAACTGACGGCCAGGTTATTGTAAACAAAGAGGCCCTTGCCGAAGCGCAGGAAAAAAAGGAAGAAAAAACCAAAACTTCTGAAAACCCGGATGAAGTGAATGGAGAAACTGTTGCTCCTTCTAAATCTGAAAAACCGGACACTGAAAATACTTAGTCCTTAAAAGGAAATTTTCAAAACGATGGAAGATTCCACGACCAAAGAAAAAATACTGAAAGAGGTTCGCAATGCGCTAATCAGCAAATTGGAAAACCCTTTTAAAGATGTTGATTTCAGTAAATCCATCTTGCAGGAAATGAAAGAATTGCCTGAAGTGGAATTTGCCCTGAACCTGAACAACGTTGGCGGAATATTTGTGTATTGCGAAAACGAAAAAATGTTTACCGAGCACTTGCAAACGCTTATAAAACACAAAAAATGGAAAAGCGTTTACACCCAGGACGACAAACTGTTCAACTTGCTAACCCAGACAAATATAAGTGTTGATACAGACCCGGCAAATTTTAATAATCAGGTTGCCGGAGTAACACGCTGCGAGTTTCTTGTTGCCCGCTTTGGAAGTGTAGTTGTTTCGTCAGCCCTGTCTTCTGGACGACGGATGTTTGTTTATCCTGAAGTCCACATTGTGTATTCCACCTCTTCGCAAGTAGTGAAGGAACTGAAAGACGCGCTGACCGGGTTAAAAAATAAATATTCAGATGGTTTCCCTTCACAAATTACTATGATTACCGGCCCCAGCCGTACTGCTGATATTGAAAAAACACTGGTAATGGGGGCTCACGGCCCTAAAGAATTATATGTATTTATGGTTGACGATTTGTAACCTTCGTCTTCTGGCCTTTTCCATTCCGTTTTATATATTGCAAAGTGCTTATGTAATATTTAATTACGATTTGTTAAGTTTGCACAATAATTGACAACTCCCAGGTTATTTGAAAGATATTTACATAAGAACTTTTACCGGTGCGATTTTCCTGATTGCAATCCTTGGTTCTATTCTTCTACATCAGTTGGCTTTTTTCGGCGTGTTGTTTATTTTTTCATCACTTGCACTAAACGAATATTTCCTACTTGCGGCCAAAAACGAAAGCAGAAAGCACAACCTCATTTTCTTTTTTTTAGGAATTATTATTTACTCACTCACCGGCCTGATTGGTGTCGGTTTGCTTGATATCAGGTTTGCAGCCATCATTATTCCTTTGTTTTTATTGGTAATCGTTTTTGAATTATTCAGGAAAATAAATCCTTCATGGACAAGAATAGGCATCTATTTTACCGGTTTTGTCTATGTTTCAATTCCATTCGGTTTGCTGAATTTCTTTTATATCATTCCTGAAACTGACACTTTTCAGGTTGGAATTCTGGTTGGGCTGTTTGTTATAGTTTGGTCGAGTGATGTATTTGCTTACCTGGTAGGCTCGATGATTGGGAAACACCGCATTTTGGAACGCATTTCTCCAAAAAAATCCTGGGAAGGAAGCATTGGCGGGCTATTATTTGCCTTGCTTGCTGCATACATCCTCTCTTTGTTTTTTACCCAACTTAGTCTTTCACGTTGGCTGATAATGGCTGTCATCATTGTGGTATTCGGCACTTTGGGCGACTTTGCCGAGTCGATGCTGAAAAGGCAGGCAGGCGTTAAAGATTCGGGTAATTTACTTCCCGGACATGGCGGAGTGCTCGACCGGTTCGATGCTGTTTTGTTTGCCACACCTTTTGTTTACTTTTACCTCAATTTATTTTAAAAAATGAAAATTCACAAAGAAGGCTTCCTGATCATCGCTTTTGCTTTTGTTATAATATCGTTTCTTTCTTTTATTTCGATAGCACTGGTACCTTTTGCATGGCTAACCTACTTTCTGATTTTTGGTTTTTCAGTTGTTTTTTTGTGGGTTGTCCTTTTTTTCAGGGTACCATTAAGGAAAATAAATTATGGCAACCATATTTTGGCTACTGCAGATGGTGAAGTTGTAGCTATTGAGGAAGTAACTGAAAAAGAACATTTTAAAGAAAGAAGAATAATGGTTTCAGTTTTCATGTCGCCCTTCAACGTACACGTAAACTGGTATCCATTCAGCGGAACAGTAACACATGTTGAATATCATCCTGGAAAATTTTTATTTGCCCACCACCCAAAATCTTCAGAGTTAAATGAACGTAATTCAATTGTTTTGGAAAAAGAACCCGGAAAAGACATCCTGATCAGGCAGGTGGCCGGTATAATGGCCAGGCGGATTATTTGCTACTCAAAACCAGGTGATACGGCTGTGCAAGGAAAAGAATTGGGTATCATCCGTTTTGGTTCACGTGTTGATTTTTTCTTGCCAATAGGTACAGAAATCAAAGTGCAGATGAACCAAAAAGTGAAAGCACAACAAACGGTTATTGGGCAGTTTAAAGAGTAAAAATCAAGGCTGTTATTTCGAACTTGCAAAGTGAGGAGAAATCCCATAAAAGAGCATTCATATTTGTCTGGGAGATTTCTCTTTCAGCATCCTCCGCTTCCGCTCCGGCTGCTTCAGTCGAAATGACACTCTTTTTCTTACAAAAACCCTTTCAATTCCCCCAAATCGTTAATATAAAAAGTGCTGCCATTTTTTTGATAAGTTTTCAATGGGTCGAAGAGCACCTGGTCGATGCCGGCGTTTTTTGCGCCAAGCACATCAACTTCATAATCATCACCAATCATCAGGCTTTCGGCAGCTTTCGCCCCGCTTTTCTTTAAAGAATATTCAAAAATCCTGGCATCCGGCTTTTTTACCCCAGCTTCTTCAGAAGTGATAATTTCAATAAAATACTTTTCCAGCCCTGAAGCTTTTAATTTGATATATTGAACTTCGCTGAAACCATTGGTTATTAAATGCAAAATATATTTCTGTTGCAAATACTGCAGTGTTTCAAAGGCATTTGGAAATAGACTAACCTTTAGAGGACTGATGGTAAGGTATTCATCGCCAATTTTTTCGGCCAATTTTTCATCAGCAATACCAAAGTCTGCCAGAGTCATTTGAAAGCGAAGGCTTCTCAGAATTTCCTTTTCAATTTTTCCATGCCTGTACAATTCCCAAAGCTGTTCATTATGAATATTATATGCCTTCTGGAAAATTTTTACACTTTCAATACCCTTTTCATATAAATGGAATTTCTCAAAAATTTCAGTAAACGCCATTTCGGCACTCGAATCGAAATCCCATAAAGTACGGTCAAGGTCAAAGAAAATATGTTTGTATTTTGTTGCCACGAAAAAAAATTTGGTTTGCAAAAGTAAGTTTTTTGAAATGATGTCTTAAAATATTCAAAATTTAAAACTAATCAATGCAGCGTGGTTGTTAAGAAATAACAGCCGGGCGCCGTTTTTTGCCACTTGTAAACTGCATATTCAATTAATTGACTGCAACTTATTACAAAATTTGGTTGTCAGATATTTCGGTAAATGTTACATTTGCATCCTCAGCATTCATTTATTTTATTTTTTATGAAAAAGAAATACTTTCTAATTTCCCTTTTAGTATTAGTGTTTATTGGCCTTTCACAGGAAAAAGCCAAAGCCCAGTGGCAGTTTACCATTACCGAAATGGCAGATTCAGCCGCGGTAGTTGAACTGGTAAAAACAGTCTTCCTTGATGGAGTGAGCCCTTCGCAATATCAGAATGTTCAATTTAAAGGTGATCCGAGATCTGTAGGTTATTATACGAATGGTTATTTTTTGGGTTTTTCAAAACCTCAAGGAATTGTAATGTCTACGGGCTTCGCCGGCAACTTGGATAAAGACAATGCCTGCGGGCCATTTGAGTCAGGAAATACCTCGGGAGGTAGTGATCCTGACCTGGTTACAGCAAATAATGGTGGAGGGATAAACGACGCCTGTGTAATTGAATTTGATTTCAAACCAGCCGGAGACTCTGTTAAGTTTAATTATGTTTTTGGTTCAGAAGAATATCATGAATGGGTAAGCCCTTTATTCGCAGATGTATTCGGTTTTTTTCTGAGTGGCCCTGGAATAAATGGAAATTATACGAATAATGGAATTAATATAGCAGAAGTTCCTGGAACTCATCAACCTGTTTCAATCGGGACAGTCAATTGTGGTGACCAAAATGCTGATTGCACACCTCCACCTGGGAGTGGTCCGAATTGCGAGTTCCTATATGACAATACTAATTCAGCACAAGGGACATTTTATCAGACCACATTAGACGCTTATACAGTACCTTTTGTTGCTGATAACGGAGTTCAGTCTTGTAAATGGTATCCACATGAAACTTGCAGTAGGTGATGCAAGCGATGCCGCTTATGACACCGGAGTTTATCTCGAAAAAGGCAGTTTCGACCCGGGAAAAGTTTCGGAGGAAACTGTTTATTCGCACCCAACCATAGACTCAATCCTTTATGAAAGCTGCAACAACCACGAAGCTGTATTATATTTTGGAATTGGTTCATATAGAAATTCCGTTTATAAACTCCCTTTCACCGTAATTGGAACAGCCACGAGAAATGTGGACTACACCATACAGTCAACCCACGCGGGCGATACAATCTATATTCCGGTAGGAAGACTTTACGATTCATTGATAATCCGCACTTTTGCTGATGGCGTTGATGAAGGTATTGAAAATATCGGAATCAGGTATAATCCTGTAATGTGTGGTTTTGGAAATCCTGACACTGCTTTTGTTTATATCAGCGACCTAATTCCAATAGTTGATACAGCAATTTATTATTCAATGTATTGCCAGGATACCATAACACTAGGATTTACAGACGTAGCAAGGGGAGTTCCGCCCTACTCTTTTGATTGGTACACTTTAGGGAAAACTACACCAACCGTTAACTTTATTCCAAGCGGTGCCGATAATTTTCTAATCCCTTGTGTTGTTTATGATACTTGCGGACAACAAATATCTGACACAGCCATTATTGTTATCCCCGATTTGGTAACTGATGCAGGGCCTAACCAGGATTTGTGCAACCAACCCAGTGCCCAGTTATCAGGGTCTTCGCCTGGAGCGCAGGCATTCTGGTGGACTTCAGCACCGGTTGATCCCAGCCTTGCCGGCCAGGAAAGTATTCCAAACCCTGTTGTAAGCCCAACGGTTACAACAGCTTATACACTTACTGCCACTGACAATTGCACCAATTCTGATGACGATGTTACCAATGTGCTGCTTGACGGAGCTTCAGCAAATGCCGGGCCTGATGAACTTATTTGTATAAATGAAACCGTCCAGCTAACGTGCAATATCGGAGCAACAGGTGAAGATTATACCTGGACATCGGTACCAGCCGATCCAAGCCTGATTGGGCAGGAAAATCAGCAAACTATTAATGTAAGCCCAACGGTGACAACCGTTTACACTGTGAACTTAATAAATGAATGCGGATATACAGCTTCGGATGATATAGAAGTTGAGGTAACGCCTTTACCTATTGCAAGTGCAGGTCCCGACGATAATATTTGCTTTGGCCAAACCTACCAGTTAAATGCATCAGGTGGTTCACATTTTAAGTGGACTTCCATACCAATTGATCCTTCACTATCTGTAAATGGCCAGGATACATTGGCGAATCCAATTGTTTCACCACCAACGCAAGAGCCTTACACCTATTCGGTTCAGGTGTGGGATATGTGTGCCAATTCCGCCTCTATGACTTTGAGCGTTGACCCGGTACCAAACATCACGGTTTCGGCTGATAACCCAACTACTTGCTATGGAAGCCCGGTGGTTATTTCAGCAGGCGGAACTCCGGCCAATTATGTATGGACTGCTGACCCTTATGATCAAACCCTGGAAGGACAGGAAAATAACCAAACGATTACAGTTACACCGCTTGTTACCACCACCTATACTTTGGTTGGCGTTGTTGCCGGTTTTTCATGCCCCGCAACTGTTGAGCAAACGGTTGTTGTTAAAGAAGAATTGTTTGCAACCTTTGAAACACAGGCCACTACAGTTTGTGAAAATGATGCATTTACAGTTTTATATACGGGTAACGCATCACCTTCAGCTATTTATACCTGGGATTTTGATGGTGCAGCCATAATTAGTGGTTCAGGAGCCGGGCCGTATGATTTAAGCTGGACAGGCATGGGTGCTAAAAATATTTCGCTGAGCGTGAATGATGGAGGATGCCTGAGCGAACCCTATTCTTCAGGCTTAACAGTGCTACAGAGCCCTCAGACTGCTTTTTCTGCCAATTTACAACAAGGTTGTGCACCTTACACGGTTGAATTTACAAATAATACAAGCAATGAAAGCAGTTCAGTAACTTATAGTTGGGATTTTGGCGTTGCCGGCGGAACCAGTTCCCAGGCCTCACCTTCATTTACCTATAGCACACCAGGTTCATACACGGTTTCACTCACAGTTACAAATAATGGACAATGTGCCAACAAATTAACTGAAGCAGGATTTATTGAAGTGAATGATACTCCGGTTTCAGAGTTTACTCCAAATCCTACAGAAACTTTGCTGGAAGATGCTACCATTAACTTCATTAATACATCCAGCAGTATTGACAACTTAACCTACGAATGGGATTTTGGCGATGGAGGAAGTTCAACGGAAATTGCACCAAATCATACCTATACTTCACAAGGGACATTCCTTGTTAACCTTATCGTTACGACAGCAGCAGGTTGTGAAAACGAAAGCACACAAGAAGTAACTGTCTTCCCTAATTTTGCCGTATATGCACCTTCAGCTTTTACTCCAAATGGAGATGGAAAAAATGATTTGTTCGAAGTAAAAGGAATCGGTATTAAAAATTATCATTTACAAATTTATTCCAGATGGGGAGAATTAATCTACGAATCGTTTAATTTAGAAGAAATGTGGGATGGAAAAGTAGATGGAACTTTGGTTGAATCAGCCACTTATGCCTTCCTCATTAAATACCAAAGCATGCTTGGGAAAGATGCTGATGTGAAAGGAACGGTTACTGTTATGTACTAATCCTAAAAATCTACAAAAATGAAGCCTGGCCGTTAGCCGGGCTTTTTTTTGTTTTGCTTTCTCTGCGATTTATTCTTTTTCCAAAAAGTATTTAAGCAGTTTTACTTAGTGTTTTTTGTGCCTTTTATGGAATAGCTTTTTTTACAAAAAAATCAAACGTAAATTTGTGGCTTCATTAATTATCAATTATGAAAAAAATAAAAGTAGCCATCAATGGCTTTGGAAGGATTGGAAGAATTACTTTCAGGCAGATGCAGGGAAGGGAAGATATGGAAGTTGTTGCCATCAATGATATTACCGATTCGGCCAACCTGGCTCATTTGCTGAAATATGATTCCGTGCAACGACAATTTAACGGAACCATAGACTATAATGGCGACCATATGCTGATAAACGGAAAAAAAACTCTTGTCTTCAGCCAGGCCGATCCGGCAAAACTACCCTGGAAAAATCTAGATATAGATGTTGTTATTGAAGCTACCGGCCAGTTTGTTGATCCTGCACAAGCCATGCTGCACATTAATCCTTCGGGCGCCCGGAAAGTAATTATTTCAGCTCCGGCGAAAGGAGAACGTGATGGCGTAAAGTACGTTGTATTAGGAGTTAATGAACATATTATTGATAAAAATGACCTCATCATTTCCAATGCTTCCTGCACTACAAATAATGTTGCACCTTTGATTATGATCCTGGATGAGATTTGGGGTATTGAAAAAGGCTTTATTACAACTGTTCATTCTTATACCAAAGATCAAAACCTGGTTGACGGACCTCACAAAGACTGGCGACGTGGCAGGGCTGCAGCTTATTCCATCGTCCCCACTTCAACCGGTGCAGCAAAAGCAGCCACCAAAATATTTCCACATTTAAAAAACAACCTCGGAGGAGCAGGAATCCGCGTTCCTGTTCCGGATGGCTCACTTACTGATTTTACCTGCACACTCAGGAAACCTGCGAGTATTTCTGAGATTAATTCAGCTTTCAAAAAAGCAGCCGAAGAAAATTTAAAAGGAATTTTGCAATATACCGAAGACCCGATAGTTTCAAGCGATGTGATTGGAAACACGCACTCAGCCGTTTTTGATGCAAACCTTACGGCAGTTTTGGGTGATAAAAACAAACTTGTGAAAGTAGTTGCCTGGTACGATAATGAAATGGGTTATTCAACCAGGCTGGTGGAATTGGTTGCGAAATTTATTTGATATTGAAAATTAGCCACGAATGCTCTAATGCCTTAATCAGTCCAGTATTCAATCCGCATTTTTCCATTTTCAAAAACGCCATAACTGAAATAATTTATCCAATCGCCAAGTATGATCATTTCGGCTTTTTCTCCAACTTGAATTTGCATTGGAATGTGGCGGTGGCCGAAAATAAAATAATCAACTTCAGGAAATTGAGCTGATTTTTGCTTTGCAAACTGGTAAAGCATCTCATTCTCAGGCCCAAAACTACTGTCTTTTTTTCCTTCTTTAGAAATATTGGCAAGCCTGCTTTTTCCCGAAAAATAAAGCCCCATTCTTGCGCCAATATCAGGATGCAGCCATCTGAATAGGAATTGGTTGGGTTTAAATTCGAAAACTTTTTTCAGAAATTTATAACCCTTGTCTCCCGGACCCATTCCATCACCATGAACCAGGTAGAATTTTTTCCCATCAAACTCTCTGATTACAGCTTCGCGGTGCAATTGCATATTGACTTCTTTCTGAAGATAATCAAATGCCCACACATCGTGGTTTCCGCGAAATAAATGAACAGGGATTCCACTATCAGTTATCTCGGCAATTTTACCTAAAAGCCTTACATAACCTTTCGGAATAACTGTTTTATATTCAAACCAAAAATCGAACACATCACCCATCAGGAAAATTTCAGTGGCATCTTTGGCGGCCATTTCCAGCCAGGCAACCAATTTCTTTTCCCTTTTCAGGCTGCTTTCATAATCAGGTATGCCCAAATGGAAGTCGGAGGCGAAATATATTTTGGTTTTTTCGTGCATTGCTGGTTGCAATAGTACAAATTTTATAAAAAGGGCTTTTTACAATTCTTTTACCAGGTCTTTTATGATGAGGTTTAATTTTGGTGCGGCAAGCGACGCAGTATCAATCACCTCGTCGTGTGATATTTCAACAATTTTACCTTCAACACCTAAATCGGAGATAACCGAAACAGCGAAAACCGGAAGGCGCATGTGTCGGGCAACAATCACTTCCGGAACGGTTGACATGCCAACAGCATCGGCACCCAGGCTTTTGATATACCTGTATTCGGCTGGTGTTTCATAAGTTGGCCCGCTAACTGCTGCATAAACACCGGTTTTGAAATTAATACCATGATGGCGTGCAACTTTATTCGCCATTTTCAACAATTTTCTGTCGTAAGCCTCACTCATATCTACAAAACGTGGCCCGAGGCTATCCTGGTTTGGCCCCAACAACGGATTGGGCATCAGGTTAATATGGTCAGTGATAAACATAATATCCCCGATTTCAAATTCAGAATTTACACCTCCACTGGCATTCGAAACAAACAAATACTGAATACCCAAACTTTTCATAACCCGAACTGGAAAAGTAACTTCCTCCATCGAATAGCCTTCATAAAAATGAAACCTGCCCTGCATGGCTACCACTTCAGCACCATTTATTTTACCAAAAATCAATTGCCCCTGGTGGCCTTTTATGGTTGATACCGGAAAATTTGGAATTTCTTCATAAGGTATTCTTACCGTAACATTGATTTCATTTGCCAACTGCCCTAATCCTGAGCCAAGAATGATTCCCACCAAAGGTTTCGAGGTAATTCTACTATTAATAAAATTAACTGTGTCGCTTATTTTTTTTAACATATTCTAAAATCTGTTTGTTGAAGCTCATTGCGTCTGTTCCGTGGAGGCGCACCTTTATTGGAACGTAAAATAATGGTAAATATTTGAGCTCGCTAAGGTAAGGAGAATTGATTAAGCGCATAGCATCTTTTTCGGTAGTTACTATCAATTTTTTACTTTCATAGGCATCATCAAATGCCTTTTTGATTTTCTGCAAATCATTTCTTGTATAAATGTGGTGGTCGGGATAATTGAAAGAGATGAGTTCATTGCATTGAAACCGCAAATGTTCTTCGAGTGGATAATGATTGACAATACCCGTGAACAAAATGATTTTACTGATGTTTTTAGGAATTTTAAACCCTTCGGCATCCGGAAAAGGAACGAAATGGCCATAATCGATATAAGAAAAATAAACCGGTTGGTTTTGTTCAGGCTGCAATACTTCGAGAACCCTTTGCTTGCTAATTGGCGAAAGTACGCGGTCAGTTTTTGTAACTATAATAATATCAGCCCGTTTGGCAGAAGAAACCACATCACGAAGTGTGCCTACCGGCAACAGGTAATCTTCGGCATATAATTTACTGTAATCAGTAAGCAAAACCGAAAGCCCCGGCTTGATATACCGGTGTTGAAACGCATCATCCAATAAAATAACATCCAGTTTATTATCATTTTCCATTAAATAACTCACTCCCCGGCATCTATCTTCATCAACGGCAACAGTAATTTTATTGGCAAATTTTCTTATGTATTGCATGGGTTCATCGCCGACATCCTCATGGCCTGAAAACTGATCACCCATCAAAAAACCTGTTGTTTTTCTACCATAACCCCTGCTTAGTGTTGCTACCTTATACTGTTCAGTTAGCAATCTGATTAGGTATTCAACAAAAGGGGTTTTGCCGGTTCCGCCCAAACTTAAATTTCCGATGGAAATAACAGGAATTGAAAAAGATGTTGATTTCAGGTAACCTTTATTGAACATCCAATGGCGTATTCGTACGGCCAAACCGTAAATCCACGCTATGGGAAACAAAATGAATTTCCAGGTGTTCATCGGTTAATTTTAGGTTACTACTTTCAATCTGAAGTTTTTAAATTAATTTTATACAAAATTTAAAAAAATAAAACACTCTTATTTGAAAATAATAACCCAAATGTATGTAAAATAGCTGAATATAAGCCATTTTTACTTTTAATAAAAATTAAGAAATGAAAATTCATTCAATAATTAATTACCTTGAAACGCTTGCACCACTTAGCTTACAGGAAGATTACGATAATTCTGGTTTGCTTATTGGTGATCAGAACAGGGATATTAAAAAGGCACTTATCGCCCTTGACATTACCGAAGATATATTGGCGGAAGCTATTGACAACAACTGCGAACTGATAATTTCTCACCATCCACTAATATTCAAAGCGATTAAAAAACTCACAGGTAAAACCCTGGTTGAACGGATAGTAATCAAGGCTATTCAAAATAATATTGCCATTTATGCCATTCATACCAATCTGGATAATACTCACACAGGGGTGAATGCGATGCTGGGAGAAAAACTTGGCCTGATTGATTTAAAAATACTTTCGCCTATATCATCCGGCATGAAAAAACTGGTAACATTCTGTCCGCTGGATAATGCCGAAAAAGTAAGAAAAGCCATTTTCGCCGCGGGCGCCGGGCATATTGGAAAATACGATTGTTGTAGCTACAATGTAAGTGGTGAAGGTAGTTTCAGAGCTTTGGAAGGCGCCAACCCTTTTGTTGGAAAACCTGGTAAAATTCATTTTGAAAAAGAAATCCGGATTGAAACTATTCTGCCTTCCTATCTTGTTAATCAGGTTGTAGCAGCGATGGTTGCGGCTCATCCTTACGAGGAAGTGGCTTATGATATTTATCCTCTGGAAAATCAAAACGCCAACACTGGTGCTGGAATGTTGGGAATGTTGAAAAAAGAAATGACTGCAAAGAATTTTTTATTAAAAGTAAAAAAATTACTTGGCTCGCCTGCAATCAGGCACAATTACTTAATTGACAGGCCAGTGAAAAAAATTGCAATCTGCGGTGGCAGCGGAAGTTTCTTGATTTCGGAAGCACATCGTGCAGGTGCTGATATTTATCTAACAGGCGACCTGAAGTATCACGATTTTTTTGAATATAAAAATGAAATGACACTGGCAGATGCGGGACATTTTGAAACTGAACAATTTACAAAAGAATTACTTTACTCCATTTTAAACAAAAAATTTCCTACTTTTGCACTCCAAATTTCGAAAATAAATAGCAATCCAATTTCCTTTTTATAAAGTTTGAAAAATAGCAACTATGGCGACCACAAAAAAGAATGAAACTGAAGAAATAAGCATAGAGAAAAAACTTATTGCATTATACAGCTTGCAACAGATTGATTCTCAAATTGATAAAATAAAAATTATTCGTGGTGAGCTTCCGCTTGAAGTACAGGACTTGGAAGATGAAATTGCCGGTCTTGAAACCAGGATTGAGAATTTTAACATTGAAATAAAGGAAGCTAAAGAAGCAATTGCAGAAAAACAAAATGCAATTAAAACCAGCGAAGCAGCAATTAAGCGTTACATTGAGCAACAAAACAACGTACGTAACAACCGTGAATATGATTCTTTAACCAAAGAAATTGAATTTCAAAACCTTGAAATCCAGCTTTCTGAGAAGAAAATAAAAGAATCTGCAGCGAAAATTGAGTTGCTTGATGTTGAAATTCAAACAGCCACTGCCCGTTTGGATGAAAGAAATTTTGATTTGACTTCAAAAAAGAATGAATTATCCGACATCGTTAAAGAAACCGAAAAAGACGAAAAGGATATGATAACCCGCTCGAAAGAAAATGAAAAATTAATTGAAGAGCGTTTGTTAACCGCCTACAAAAGAATTAGACAAAACGCACGCAATGGACTTGCAGTTGTGCAGATTGAACGCGATGCCTGCGGTGGTTGCTTCAACAAAATACCACCTCAGCACCAAATGGACATTAGGATGCACAAAAAGATTATTGTTTGCGAGTATTGCGGACGTATTTTGGTTGATGGCGAATTAGCTGGCGTAGTCCACGAGAGTTTGCAGAAAAAATAAAGCAAATTATTTCTTGAAATTTCGTTTATCAAATTCTTTCTGCACAACTGATTTACTTATGCGTTTTCCGTGTGCAGGATAGTACCAATCAACGTTTTCCTTAAGAAGCAATTCCCAGCTTTTCAACAGTAAATTTGTATCATTAGCAAAAGGCGGAAAAACCTTGCCCAGAATATTAAACAAGGTATCGCCAGCAAACACAACATTATCAATTACCAAACTGGAGGATCCGACAGTATGGCCGGGTGTAGAAATAATTTTTGCTTCAAAACCAAAGGACTCTAATGATAATGAATCGCTGAATATAATATCCGGCTCAATTTGTGGATACCCTGAATATGCCTTTCCTAAAAGCCTTCCCAAACCGGAAATAAATTTTGCTAAAGTATCTGTTCCTGCAGGAACATACTGATCACCATTTCTTAAAAAAACCGCTTCACTTTCGTGAACAATAATTTTAGTACCACTCATTTTTTTAAGTTTGGCAGCACATCCGGCATGGTCATAATGTGTGTGGGTAAGAAATATAAATTTTAGGTCAGAAAGTTGCAAACCAAGAGATGTAATGGCTTTGGCTACTTTGTTTGCGTAACCGCGGCCACCTGCATCAACCAAGAAAAAGTTTTCTTCCTGAATAACTAAAAAAACGTGGGCCGCTCCTGCACGGATTGGAATTATTTTTAATGCCATACTCAATATTTTATAATAATTATAATAAAATCAATTTCTCATTGAGGGTCAACATCAAACTGTATTAGGATTGATTTGTACCTGGCGATTTTTTTGAATTTATTAATTGCATCAAATATGTGCTCTTTCAATTCCGATTGGCTGCTGCTAGCAGGATTTTTAACCATAATCTGCCTGATATACAAATTACGGATTCTTGAAACCAGAGGATACTCAGGACCAAGGATGCGTTTTCCAAATTTGCTACGAAGTTCCTTTCCTAAAAAAACAGAAGCCTCAAACAGCAATTCTGCCTTTTTATGCTTCATTCTTATTATGATTAA
>DATCTB010000159.1:0-5433 GCA_036568185.1 Bacteroidales bacterium
CCGGTTATTGACCCAAACGATGAAGGTATCTGGTCGAGAATTAGCACGCTCGATGCTGGCGAAAACCGCGGTTCATTTTTCAGGCCTGAAATTGGCGATGAGGTACTTGTTGCTTTCATTAATGGCGATCCGCGTGATGCCGTTGTTATTGGTATGTTGAACAGCAGCGCAAAACCAGCCCCACTTCCCACCAGCGATGACAACCATGAAAAAGGTTTTGTTTCACGTAGCGAAATGAAATTCATTTTTAATGATGATAAAAAATCAATAACTGCAGAGACTCCGTCAGGCAATAAACTGGTAATTAGCGAAGAAGATAAGGGAATTACTTTGGAAGATGAGAATGGAAATAAAATAGTGATGAACCAGGATGGTATAACGATAGAAAGTGCTAAGGATTTGATACTTAAATCAACAGCAAATACTGAATTGGAAAGCGGAACAAACTTTACATTAAAAGGAGGTACACAACTTAAGCTTGAAGGTCAGGCTGGGACAGAGGTTTCTTCCAGCGGAATTGTAGAAATAAAAGGATCATTGATTAAAATAAATTAAAAAAAATGCCACCTGCTGCGAGAATTACAGATATGCACACTTGCCCGATGTTCAACGGGCCGGTTCCACATGTGGGTGGCCCAATAATTCCTCCGGGAGCACCTACAGTGCTTATTGGAGGGTTGCCGGCTGCTCGTGTTGGCGATATGGCTACTTGCGTTGGACCACCTGACTCAATTATTGTTGGTTCGTCGACAGTTATGATTGGAGGCGTGCCGGCTGCAAGATTGGGAGATTCAACGGCTCATGGCGGAGTGATTATTTTAGGATGTCCAACAGTTTTTATTGGTTAAAAGGTAATTATGAGTGAAGAAAAATCATTTTTAGGCACAGGATGGAGCTTCCCTCCTACTTTCAACTCCGACAAACGGGGCGTCTTGATGACTTCAGATGTTGAAGACATTAATAAAAGCCTGGAGATTTTATTCTCAACCGGACTTGGCGAAAGGCTGATGCGGCCTACTTATGGAAGCAACCTCGACCGCTTTCTTTTCGAACCCATTTCAACAACCTTAAAAACCTATATGAAAGACTTGATTAAAGATGCAATTCTTTACCACGAAGCAAGAATTAAGTTGCTCGATTTGAAACTGGAAGCTTTCGAACTGGATGGCAGAATTGACATAACTCTCGAATACATGGTGAAAGGAACGAATTCTCGTTACAATTATGTATATCCGTTTTATCTGGAAGAAGGAACAAATATTAATAAATAGAAATGGCTTGTAATACTAAAAATCCTTTGGTAAGAGATGGCGTCAGTCAAAAGCAGAGGCTGACAGCGGCTTTGAATCCAGCTTACGCCAAAGTTGACGAGAGGTCGCTGGAGGATTTGTTGTATTTTCTGGTTGACTATTCTAAAGAAATCAATTTTTATAACCTTGACAATGAACTGGAAAGCGATTGGAAATTGTTTTTGGAAAAAGATATTACTGTTATTATTTCATTGATTTCAAAGAAAAACGCTTCTTACGAAAAGGATTATTTCAATGAATTATTGAAAATCATCACCGATACTAGTTCCACTGAAACCCAGGTAAAGAATGCTTTCAAATTAGTATTCGATTTACTTTTTTCAATCATCTCCGAAGTTGACAAATGGTATAACCAAACTGCCGAAGGACTTGGAATTCAGGCATTGCTCAAACGTTTTATCCGTTCGCAGTTAAAGATGATTTTGGAGCAACTGATTGCTTTTTACAAAAGTGCAATTGTCAGCCCGGCCTTGATTGACCCATCCTACATTGCACCGGCAACTGAAACCAAATTAGAGCTAAAATCAGCCCAAATTATACTTAACCAAGGGCTTCTGGATATTTGGTTTTCGGGAAGTATGGCAGGCACAGGTTTTTCAAACTGGGATGATTTTTACAATAGCATTGCAGCAGACCACAGTGTTTTCGGGCCAAACAGGTTGAATAATTCCGTGAAGGCTTCTGTAAAAATTAGATTTGGCCTGAATAAATTCATTTCACTTTTCGAAGAATTATATAATGTGTTGGTTCAAATTATTGACCAGGCACCTGTTCTAAATGAAGAAACATTAACGAAATACTCATCACACGAACCGCACATGGGGTTGATGATTAGTTTCCTGAAACTTTTCAAACATGCCCAGGATTCAACCAACACCATCACGCAAAGACACCTTGATTTTTATTACGAACAAGTACTGCAACTCAAGCGCCTTGATGCTGTTGAAGATAAGGTACACCTGTTGTTTGAATTGGCTAAACATGTTGAAAGCCACAAAGTGGAAGCTGAAACTGAACTGAAAGCAGGAAAAGATGCCACCGGCATTGATGTCTCCTACAAAACCGTTGATGAAAATGTATATAACAAAACGAGCATTTCGCAATTAAAATCAACTTTTATTGATAAAGAAGCGAACTGGAAAATTTACGCTTCACCAATTGCGAATTCTGCTGATGGAATGGGAACCAAGTTTGATGAAAAGGATGCAAAATGGAAGGTGTTTGGAAAATCTCAAAACGGGCTAACTTCAACAGAAAGAACGATGCCCGATGCGGAAATTGGTTTCGCCGTTTCTTCGTCATTGCTGAATCTGAATGAAGGAATTAGGTATGTTTTCCTTCAAATTACTTGTAAAAACAATATTCCAGGAACTGAACTCGACCTTTCGCAACTGGCAACATTTCATTTAACAGGCGAAAAAAACTGGGTAACAAAAGCCGATTTCCCAAATTCTATTTTCTATTTTTTAAAATATGAAAAAACGCTGTATGCGTTAATTATGCTGGACGAAAGTGCTCCTGCAATTATAAATTACAATTCAAAACTTCACCTGGGAACATTTGCTGCGGAGTATCCAATGCTAAAAATTACAGCAAATCCGGAGGCAAAGTCAGACTATTTGTACAATATTTTTAAAGATTCGATTATTGAAAAAATCAGCCTCGATGTATATGCTTTTGGTTTAAAAAACCTTGTACTTCAAAGCGATAACGGTGTTCTCGACCCAAGCAAACCCTTTATGCCTTTTGGAGCAGCACCTGCAAAGGGGTCTAAATTTTACGTTGGCAATCACGAGGCTTTTTCCAAAGATTTGGATTATATCATGTTGTCAATAAAATGGCATGGTTTACCGGCAACTTCAACCGCTGATTCAGGCGACCCAATCAGCAACCTGCAAGAGTATTATAATTATAGTTCAGTTACCCATGATCCGATAACTACTTACGACCCAACGAATGCAGATTTTAAGGTGAAACTTGAAATTTTAAAAAACCACAATTGGACAGATCTGCTTTCTGGCAGCGATAATATTTCAATATTCAACGATACAAATGCCAATGTCTTGAAATACATCACATTGGATGAGGGTTCTTCAAACCTATCAATTGGTGCCAAGCCTAAACTTGAGCAATTTACCGATTTCAATGTTAATTCTGAACGTGGTTTTATGCGCCTTGTTCTTGACAAACCCAATGATGCATTTGGTCACAAATTTTACGCACCACTTTTGACGAAACAAGCAATCAAGCAGTCGATTATTCTGCCTGTAGAACCTTATACTCCGCTGATTAGCGAAATAACGCTCAGCTACAAATCTTCTGAAACAATTGACCTGAATTCTTCAGATTTTTCAAAGCGAACCAGCAAGTATTTTCACATCTTCCCTTTCGGCCAGCAGGAAATTCAGCAAAAACTGACCGGAAATACACATTATTTATTACCACAATTTGAGCACTCCAATAAGGGTGTTATCCATGCGCATAACGGCGAGTTTTATATTGGCCTTTCCAACCTGGAACCACCGCAAAACATTTCGATTTTATTCAAAGTTGCTGAAGGTAGTGCTGATCCGACTTTAAGCAAACAGTCTGTTGATTGGTTTTATTTAAGCAACAACCAATGGATTCAATTCGAAAATTCAGAAATTCTTTCAGATGCTACAAACGGTTTGCTGACTACCGGAATTATCAAGTTTTCAATTCCGCGAACGATAACTGACAATAATACTATTCTTAATTCAGGCTATCACTGGATTATGGCGGCGGTTCAGGAAAAAACCAATGCCATTTGCGATTTGATTGCAGTGCTTCCTCAAGCCGGGGTTGCCAGTTTCTCTGATAATGGAAACGACCCCAATTTTCTTGCTACTCCGCTGGCTGCCAATTCAATAAGCAAATTAAAAATTAAAGAGGCGGAAATAAAATCAATAAGTCAGCCTTATGCTTCTTTTGGTGGAAAAGTAAAGGAAACCGATTTTGAATATTACCGACGAGTAAGTGAACGACTTCGCCACAAAACACGGGGAATTTCTATTTGGGATTACGAACGCATTGTTTTACAGGAATTTCCGGAGGTTTACAAGGTAAAATGTATCAACCACAGTACCTACAATTTTGAGGTGGCCGATGGCAGTCTGCTTGATTCTGAATTTGCACCCGGCTATGTCACACTGATTGTGGTTCCTGAGCTGAAAAACCAAAATGCCATTGACCCGCTTGAACCAAGAATCAGCCTGAATACTTTAGATAAAATAAAAACTTTTTTAACAAAAAAAATATCGCCTTTTGCTGCCGCGAAACTAAAAGTAATTAATCCACTTTTTGAAAAGATTCAGGTTGAATTTTACGTGGAATTCAGAAGTGGTTTCGACCGTGGATTCTATGAAAAACAAGTAGTGCAGGACATTATCGAATTCCTTTCGCCATGGGCATTTGCTGAGGGAAAAGACATTGTTTTTGGTGGAAAAATGCACCGCTCTGTAATATTGAATTTTTTGGAAGAACGTCCCTATGTTGATTTTGTTACCGATTTCAAAATGAACCACATTATCAGCGAAAGCAATATAAAATATGATGTGGAAGAGGCTGTTGCAACTACTGCCAGGTCAGTCCTGGTTTCGTTCGATTCGCATATTGTTTATGAAACTTCATCGTGTTCGTGAAAGAAAAAAACTACATATCCAAAGCCCGGAAATTAAATAAAGACCAGGATTACGGTGCACTCTTCGCGGAAGGTATGTCGCTGATACAGAATTTGTCGAGCAACAACTGGACAGATTACAATACCCACGACCCCGGCATCACCATCCTCGAAGTTTTGTGCTATGCCATCACTGAGCTGGGTTTCAAAACTGCTTACGACATTAAAGATTTGCTGGTTGAACGCGAAGATGAAGCCTTCAAAAATGAATTCCAATTTTTTACCGCTCGAAACATTTTGACAAATAACCCCGTGACTTTTAATGACTTCAGGAAACTGCTGATTGATGTTGAAGGTATTAAAAATGCATGGCTGAAAATTGTTGAAAACCCAAAACCAGACATTTGGCTCGATTGCAAGGAGAGTAAGTTGATTTTTGAAAAAGACATCAAGCCTGAGCTAAACCATTTGCTTGAAGAAGTG
>DATCTB010000160.1:0-2726 GCA_036568185.1 Bacteroidales bacterium
TGAAATAGAAAAAATTCCATTTCAACCGGTTAACGAATTGATGAAACTTCGCGAATTATTGAAATATAAGGCCGAAGAAAAAGGAATTGATTTATTGTGCGATTTGCATCCCGACATTCCTAAAGTGTTGATTGGTGACCCAGTGCGGCTGAATCAGGTTCTTTTAAATTTAACCGGAAATGCAATTAAATTCACTGAGAAAGGAAAAATAAGGGTTTCAATTTATCTAAAGGAAATAATTGAAACAAAAGCGATTATTGAATGTGCGGTGATGGATACCGGCATTGGAATCCCAAAAGACAGGCTTGACAAGATTTTTGACAGTTTTACGCAAGCTGATAGCGATACAACAAGAAAATATGGCGGAACCGGGCTTGGACTAACGATCTCAAAACAATTGATTGAGCTGCAAAACGGCAGTATTTCAGTAAAAAGTATACAGGGCGAAGGAAGCATTTTCACCTTTAGAATTCCTTTTGAAATTGGAGAGGAAGTAGAAATTCCGTTACATAAGGAACCTGTTGCCAAAAAGAAATTGAAGAAGCTTAAAATACTATTGGTTGAAGACAATGAGTTCAATATCATGGTGGTGTCTGAAGAATTGACAGGTTTTGCAGAAAATGTGAAAATTGAATTAGCAAAGAATGGAAAAGAGGCTGTAAATAAAGTTATTTCAACTGATTACGATTTGGTTTTGATGGACATTGAAATGCTCGAAATGAACGGGTACGAGGCAGCGCGGGCCATCAGGGAAATGGCTCCTCCCAAAAGCAAAGTTCCCATAATTGCCATGACGGCTAACGCGATGAAAGGTGAAATTCAAAAATGCTTCGATGCGGGAATGAATGAATTTATTTCAAAGCCTTTTGACCCGGAAGACTTGAAAAGTAAAGTGCATAATTTGGTTGGAAAGGAATTAGCATGAAAACTTCTTTCAAAATATTTTTTTTAATAATCATTATTTTCTTTTCATTTTCAGGAAATGCAGATGATTTAAATAAGTCGTATTATAACAAGCAAACGCAAAATGATGACACTACACGGGTTCAGGAATTGATTAACCTGGCAAATGAATGTCGGTATTATTTTCCGGAAAGCCAGGCTGGATATGCCCGAGAAGCACTTGAAATTTCACAGAAAACCAATTATTCGCTTGGCGAAGGCCTTGCACTTAAAGGGCTTGGCAAGTATTTTTTCGAACAAGGCAATTACGATTCTTCATATTATTATTATACAAAAGCCAAACTTGTATTTTCCAATTTGGGTAACAACAAGGAGCTTTCCAATGTTATCGGTGACTATTGTTTTCTATGCATAAACAAAGGCGAATACAACAAAGCATTGGAGGCTGGGCTTACGGTGCTTCAGATAGCTCAGGAAATGAAAGACGAAGAAGAGTTGCAATACACTTATGCCTACCTGGGATATACCTATTATTCTTTAAAAAATTATGATGAAGCTAAATATTACTTGAATTTGGGATTAAAACTTGCCGAAAATAACAGCGATAACAAAGCCATTGCCCGCATTTTAACATATATGGCCCTGGTTTGTGAAAAAGAAGATAACAATTCAGAAGCTGTCCAAAACTACTTAGATGCAGCAGATTTATTGACCAAAGAAGGAGATGAACATTCACTTGGTATTGCATATTTTAATAGAGGAGAGGCTTTCCGATGTCAGAAAAAGTACGACAATGCGCTAGTTGAATATTTATCGTCTTATAAAATTGTGAACCAGTTAAATGATCAGGATGGGAAAAATCTCCTTTTACTTCGTATAGCAAAAGTTTATATTGAAATATTACAAAATGGCAACAACATCTCTGCAGCAAAAAGAGTAGTTCGGGAAGTTGGGTTTACTTCTATTGATGTTTTATTATCAACTACTTGTGATAAACTTACGCTATCAAATAACAAGGATAATATGATGCATTGCCTTCAACTTCTTATTAGTTTGAAAAAATCACAGCGACATTTTAATGCAGCTTTTGAATTGAATAATCAATTGATTGCCTTGAAAGATACACTGGCAGAAATGAACAAAGCAAATATTCTCGCCGACTTACTTATAAAGTATGAATTGGAAAAAAACAATGAACAAATTGAATTATTAAGTTTGATTAATAAAACGAATGAGGAAAAAATTAATAATCAAAAAATACTATTTATCTTTTTTGGAATTGCTGTTTTAATGCTCATAACAGTTTTATTCGCTTTGCGAAACAGAATTAAAACCATTGCCCGGACAAAAGATGAGATTGACAAAATAAACTCCAAACTTGAAGCGGAGAAACATAGAGCCGAGCAAAGCGAACAATTTAAGGAACAATTTCTTGCAAATGTAAGTCACGAAATCAGGACACCTTTGAATGCAATAATGGGCATTACCAATATTTTAATTAAAAATGAACACATGGATTCGCAGGAAGTTTACCTGGAAGCAATGCGTATTTCATCCAAAAACTTATTGGGACTTATTAATGACATTCTTAATTTATCCAAGTTTGAAGCAGGTAAGGTTGAAATCGAAAATAAACCTTTTATAATAAATGAAATCCTTGCAAGTGTAATTGGTTCCGTTAAAGAAAGGGCTTCACAAAAAGGGAATAAACTTGAGCTTACTATCGATAATTCAGTACCTAAAGCTGTGGTAGGCGATGATTCAATGTTGCACCACATTTTGCTAACATTGGTTAGAAACGGAAATTCATTTACGGAAGGTGG
>DATCTB010000161.1:0-3285 GCA_036568185.1 Bacteroidales bacterium
CAAATCATTTGAAGGGTTTAAGACTCGTATTGTCTCCAAAATCACTTCTTTAACAATAATTCAAGTGATCAATAAATTTATCTTTGGAAGAAATGAAAACAATATCAAAATTAATATCGCCTAAATGCACAACGGGTAGATACAATTATTAGAAACCTCATCAAATTTTTAATAATAAGAATCCAAGCATTTTAATATAAATGCTACAATATTACAAAAAACCTTACATTTGCCCCATATTTCAAATCCCCGGTTCCGGGAATGTTTGATTTATAAAGAAGGGCGGAGAGAATAGGCTCAATGAAACCCTGGCAACCTATCCGTCCGTCCACTGACGGAAAAAGGTGCCAATACCTAACCCAACTGAAAGGAAGGGAATTATAAATTGAGGTTAAAATTTAATGTCTAAAGTTTAATGTTCAAAGTTTAAAGTTCAGGTTATATTCTAATTTTAGGGTTTAATGCTTAAAGTTTGGGAATGATTCTTGAAATTTATTTTTATAAAAAATTAAATCATGGCAACGTTTAAAAAGTTTGAAGATATTGATGCCTGGCAGAAGTCAAGAGTTTTAGCCAAACAAATTAATGAGATTACCCGTTTCCCGAATTTTAAAGATGACCAGGAACTCAAATGGCAAATAAAGAAAAGTGCAGGCTCAATAATGGATAATATTGCTGAAGGATTTGAGCGCGGCGGCAAGAAAGAGTTTATTCAATTTTTAAGCATTTCGAAAGGGTCGGCTGGAGAAATCAGGTCGCAAATTTATCGTTCACTTGACAATGGTTTAATTTCAAACCAACAATCTGAAGAACTTCTCAAACTTGCCGAAGATATAAGCATGATGCTCGAAGGCTTAATGAACTACCTGCGCAATTCAGAACTAAAAGGAACCAAATACAAACCTTAATTTCCAAAAAACTTTAAACCTTAAACATTAGATTTGAAACCTCCTCAAAACTTTAAATAATAGACATTAAACTCGAAACTTTTTAACAACTTTAAACATTAAACCTTAAACTTTATACCTCCTCAAAACTTTAAACTAAAGAGATGAAACCAAACATACAAACCGAACTGGCAAAACGCATCCTTGTCCTTGACGGGGCAATGGGAACGATGATACAGCGATACAAACTGGACGAAGAAGGCTACCGTGGCGAACGTTTCAAAGACTATGGCAGGCTGCTGAAAGGCAATAATGATTTGTTGAGCATCACGCAGCCACAAATCATAAAAGAAATACACGAAGCTTACTTGGAAGCCGGGGCTGATATTATTGAAACCAACACGTTCAACGGAACAAAGATTTCGCAAAGCGATTACGGGCTTGAAGATTTGGTTTATGAACTAAATTTAAAATCTGCTCAAATTGCCCGCGAAGTTGCTGATAAATTTACAAAAGCCAATCCTGAAAAGCCACGCTTTGTGGCAGGTGCTCTCGGCCCAACAAATAAAACTGCTTCCATGTCGCCGGAGGTGAACGACCCGGGATACCGCGCCATTACTTTCGACAGGCTGGTTTCAGATTACCACGAACAGGCTTCAGCTTTGCTGGAAGGCGGTGTTGACTTGTTATTGGTGGAAACCATTTTTGATACACTGAACGCCAAAGCTGCGCTGTTTGCCATCAACGAACTGATGAAAGAAAAAGGTGAAAAAATCCCGGTAATGGTGTCTGGAACTATTACTGATGCCAGTGGGCGAACTCTTTCGGGGCAAACGCTGGAAGCTTTTTTTACATCTATTTCACATATTGACCTCATCAGTGTGGGCTTGAATTGTTCGCTTGGCGCGAAACAAATCCGGCCATACCTGGAAGAGTTGTCGAAAATTGCACCGTTCCCGGTCAGTGTTTATCCAAATGCCGGATTGCCCAACCAGTTTGGCGAATACGATGAGTCGCCGGAACAAATGGGTGTGCACATCAAAGATTTTACTGACAATCATTTCGTAAATATTGTTGGTGGATGCTGTGGAACAACGCCGGAGCATATCAGGAAAATAGCCGAAATTGCCGCAAAAGCGGGAACTAGAAAAATTCCTGCTAAGCAACATATTTCGCAGGTTAGTGGCTTGGAACATTTGAAAATTGATAAAGAAAAAAACTTTATCAATATTGGCGAAAGGACAAATGTTAGTGGTTCCAGGATGTTTGCGCGGCTCATCCGCGATGGGCAATACGAAGAAGCCCTTTCGGTTGCCAAACACCAGGTAGAAGGCGGCGCTCAAATACTTGATGTGAACCTCGACGACGGCATGCTGGATGCAGAAAAGGAAATGGTGAAATTCCTGAACATGCTGGCTTCCGACCCCGAAATTGCAAGGCTGCCCATCATGGTAGATTCTTCCAAATGGGAAGTGATTGAAGCCGGGCTGAAATGCATCCAGGGCAAGGGTATCGTGAATTCCATCAGCATGAAAAATGGCGAGGCTGAATTTATTGAACACGCCAAAAAAATCAGGGCTTACGGGGCTGCAGTTGTTGTGATGGCTTTTGACGAAGAGGGGCAGGCAGCCAGCTTTGAGCGGAAAATTGAAATTTGTAAAAGGGCTTACGATTTGCTAACACAAAAAGTGAATTTTCCCAGGGAAGACATCATTTTCGACCCGAACATCTTGGCAATTGGAACCGGTATTGACGAACACAACAATTACGCGGTAGATTATATCAAAGCGACTAAATGGATAAAGGAAAACCTGCCTTACGCCAAAGTGAGCGGAGGCGTGAGCAACCTTTCGTTTTCGTTCCGTGGCAACGATGTGGTGAGGGAAGCCATCAATTCCATTTTTCTGTACCACGCCATCAAAGCTGGGATGGACATGGGAATTGTGAACCCGGGCATGTTGCAGATTTATGATGAAATAGAGAAAGACTTAAAAACATTGTGTGAAGATGTGGTGCTCAACCGCAGAAAAGACGCCACCGAACGCCTCCTGGTTTATGCAGAAAAAATAAAAGACCAGGTTTCCGGACGGGTTGTAAAAGTTGACGAATGGCGCAGCCTGCCGGTTGAAGAACGCCTGAAACACGCGCTGGTAAAAGGAATTACCGACCATATTGAAGAAGATGTGGAGGAAACCAGAAAGAAATTTGCCCGCGCAATTGAGGTAATTGAACAGCCCCTGATGGACGGGATGAATGTAGTGGGCGATTTGTTTGGTGCAGGAAAAATGTTCCTTCCTCAAGTTGTGAAAAGTGCCCGCGTGATGAAAAAGGCGGTTTCTTATTTGCTTCCTTACATTGAAGCCGAAAAGGTTGAAGGGCAATCCAATGCAGGAAAAAT
>DATCTB010000162.1:0-3160 GCA_036568185.1 Bacteroidales bacterium
CTCGCAACCGACAGGTACTGGAGTATTAATTTTCAAATCATAGTCTGAAACACAATTACCTAATACGAACTCAACAACTCCGTCATCTCCTGCATCTATCAATTCGTCATTATAAAATGTCCAGGTATGATAATATGTGTAAGCAAAGACATTGTCATTTCTGACATAAATGTAGAGGTTAAACTCAAATTTATCATTTGCATTGTTGTTATCAGGGTAAAGCACGTGCAATGGATCTCCTTCACCAAGCCACGCTGCGTTGTCGTAGGAAATTATGTACGCCCCATTCTTGTAAACATCAATTCTGAAAATAGCAGGCATGTCAACCTGTAATCCATTGTCCTGGTCTTCATACCACGAACCTTCATAGTCAGGTAAATTATCAATACAAATATCTCCAAAGAAAATTTGCTCTCTTACAGTAATCTCGGTAAGCGCGAACCAGTCGAAACCAAACAATTGGTAGTCGGCATCTTCAAAACAAAGCACCTGGATTTTCACTTCAGTTTTAGCAAAAGCATTTACCTGGAATGGGAAATCAACGGCTTTGTCAACAAATACAGCGTACGACGAACCTTTAATGGGGGTTGCGCTAACAATAATATCATCATCAAGAATTTCCGGAGTGTTGTTGTCATTCATCAGCATAAATTCTTTCACCGAATGGGTTCCCGGCTCCAGCTTTATTGATTGCGTATAAGGCACACCATCCACATAAAACACAAGTGGACGGTATATTTTATCATCAATTTTAACCTGGGCATAAATAGCATCAGGCTTATCGCAATCTACTACATCAGTTGATTTTTTGGAACCTATGTCTGTAGTAATGCCAGCAAATACAACCTGGTTGTTATCATTTATCACCGGTGGTTCTGGTTCTTCTTTAATGCATCCAGAGAATGCAAAAACAAACAACAATATGTAAACTATTTTTTTCATTTGGGGGTTTTAAATAGTCATTTTAAAAATGCCGGAAGCAGAAGCTTCCGCTTCCGGCTGATAATCTTCATTAATTAAAGAACTTGGTTGTGTATAGACGTATTTTTCTTTCAGCTAAGGTACAACAACTTCGGTAAAGTTATAATCTCCGGTAGCAGAATTAAAAGTAACATCATAAGTTATATCAGAATTGCCAACTCCCAGAGGCACAGGAATATTTGGGCCATCCTGGTAGCCAATTCCTGAAGAGAAAGTATTGTCTCCCCAGTTTATAAGCCATTGCTGGTTTCTTCTGAATTTCATATAAATAATACCATCCAGATTGTCAAAATCAACATTATCACCAACCCCTCCATACCAGTCATCACCTGCATCTAAAGTAATCGTGGCTGTCCAGAGGTTAGGGTTAGAATTATCCTGTGTTAGAAACCAATCTGCACCATTGCCGCCCCAATGATTAAACTCACCAGCAAGCCCTAGCTTAGCAGTCGGGGCTGGTTGAATCCAATCAAACTCAATGTCTGCATCTTCATAGCTGCAGGTTCCAATTACAAAGTCGAGTACATTATCAACTCCGGCAATTGGTTGATTATTGTAAAGCAATGGGCCATCATCAATAATGGTAAATTGGGCATAATTCAGATATACCATATTTCCTTGGTCATCCAGCACCAATACATCAAGGAAAAGCCTGGTTAACTCGTCATCTATTTCGAGGTTATCAGGATACTGGATACATAGCGGTTCACCAATTCCTTTCCATGAAATATTGGTAAAAGGAGAATAAGGAACGGGTTGCCCATTTTGCTCAACCCTGATTTGCATTATGGCAGGCACATCAACACCCAGGTCCGTACCATAAATTGCACCAGAAAAATCTACAGGTTTATATGGATCACCGTTCAGGCAAATATCTCCGAAAAAGCACATTTCCCTTACTACAATTTCTGAAACACCAAACCAATCGAAACCAAATCCTTCGATGTTTTGCTGCTGCACGCACAATACCTGTATTGGAATTTCTGCCTTGGCAAATGCATTCACAGTGTAAGTAAAAGACAAAGGTGTGTTTACATAAGCATTGTACTCAGAAGTTGTCATTGGCGTTCCCATAACAGGAATATCTTCTGGTCCATAACCATTATTTCCATTGTCGTGCATGAGCCAGAATTGGCTGATTTGAATGGGTTGCTGCCCACCTGAAGGCACATCAATCTTAATAGCCTGGGTGTACATTTGTCCACTCAGTTCATACAAATCAGGATAATAGCTTTGTCCATTAAGTATAACCCACGCATAGTCAGCTGACAGATTACTGCAAGGGAATGCAGGCGGTGGATCATCATTGGTAGATTTCAAATTTCCCGGATCAACCCACTCGGCAGCAAATACCACTTCCTGAGTTGTTGACACAGATTCTGATTCTTTTTTCTGACAGCTAAACAGCGTAAGAGCAGCCAGAATCATCACAAATAATTTTTTCATCTTTTTATTCTTTTTGAGCCAGCCGGCTCCGGTTTCCCGGAACTGGACTTTCTCATTGTTATTAACTAAAATGTAACCCGATTGGGTTAATTGTATGCACCGCAAACAACTGCATGTGCAACAACATATACGTTTCCACTCATCCCGGTAAAGGTATAACTGTAGGTGCTCAACATATTCAGATTATCGTCCACCCAGGGATATTGCCCAGGGGCAACAGTAAAGTTTCCATTTTTCTGTGGTAACCTGGCATTACCCACATAAATATGGACCTGGGACAGTTTGAAACCTGAATTCATGTTGTAAGTCACTACTACATTTCCGTTACTTTGGTAATCAACATTTAATGAACCTACTAAAGTACCTTTTGTTAATTCGCATTGCCCGGCAGCCGCATAAATATCAAAATTATAGGTACCCTTAACTAAAAGTTGATTAGTCCAACCCCAACGATTAAAATTTTTGTTTTCAGGTCCAGCAGGATTGTAAGAAGCATCAGATTTTTTCAAAGTTAGGAAGCAATACCTTGTTTGGCCATCAATTCCGTTCTGATTGTAAGCAAATGCCGTTTCACAATTTTCATCAATTGGAGCTGGTGGATCATCTGGATCCAAAGGCGGAAAATAAATATCCGGTGGGTTATTCACACAGTCACCCACAACAAACTCATATATTCCATATTCTCCAATAGGTAGGATAGGAGTATTTTCATCTATAGTTGCAGGAGTGTCAG
>DATCTB010000163.1:0-8160 GCA_036568185.1 Bacteroidales bacterium
TACCGCAGGATTATTTTACGGTAGTGGAGAACCAACGGGTTCTGAAAGATTATTTACTGTTGAAAGCAATGGTTTTGTAGGAATAGGAACACACGAAACACCCCCTGCATCAAGGCTGGAAGTTGCACATGGAGATGTGTATATTTCTGATTTTGAAAGCGGTGTAATACTTACCTCTCCAAATGGTAAATGCTGGAAATTGACAGTAAATAACAATGGCAATCTATTAAGCATGCCTGTTGATTGCCCTGAGTAAACAGGGGAATTAATTTTTCTTTGCAGAATAATATTATTTTTGGTTTAAGAAAATGAAAAACCAATGAGTACTAACATTCCTATTGACAATATTCCTTCACTTGATTTGGCTGATTTTACCGGTGGTGATGGCAAGAAAAAAGATGAATTTGTAAAAAATTTAGGGAAAGCCTTTTCCGAAATTGGTTTTGTGGCAATAAAAAACCATGGCTTGAGCCAGCAATTGCAGGAAAACCTTTACGCTTGTGTTCAGGCATTTTTTAACCTACCGGAAAATATGAAAAAAAGGTATGAAATTGCCGAATTGAAAGGGCAGCGGGGATATATCGGAAAGATGAAGGAACATGCCAAAGGGCGCACCACACCTGACTTGAAGGAATTCTACCATATTGGCCAGGTTGTTGATTTGAATGATTTAGAAACACGTCTTTACCCTCAAAACGTTTTTCCGAAAGAAATCCCAGGAATTGAGCGGTACGGGCTTAAAGTGTATGAAGCACTTCAAAATGCCGGAATAGAAATGCTGCGGGCAATTGCTCTTTACCTCGAATTGGATGAATTTTATTTCGATGAAAAAGTAGAAAAAGGGAACAGCATCTTGAGGCCTATCCATTATTTTGCCATTGAAGATCCTTCATCGGTGCCGGAAGATGCAGTAAGGGCCGCAGAACATACAGACATTAACCTGATTACCTTGCTGATGGGTGCCAGTGCAGATGGACTTCAGGTTTTGAGAAACGACGGAGCCTGGGTTCCAATAACTGCTTTGACCGAACAAATTGTTGTAAATGTGGGCGATATGCTTTCAAGGTTGACAAATAACAAACTCAAATCAACAGTTCACAGAGTTGTTAATCCACCCCGCGAGTTGTTGAACCAGCCACGCTATTCCATACCATTTTTTATGCACCCTGTTTCGAGCATGAGTTTGAGTTGCCTGGAGAATTGCATTGATGACGAACATCCCAAACTTTTTAAGGACATCACTGCAGGAGCTTACCTGGATGAAAGGTTAAAAGAAATTGGATTTTAAGAAGAAAATGCAATTTGAAAATGCGGCGATTTGAAAAATTGAAAATGAAGAACTTCCCTGCTGAATATCCAAAAGTCTACTCTAAACAACCGAATGACCATGAATGACTATTGAATAACATCTTGCACGTACTATATTTCTCCTATTATGCTTATAAACTCTATTTCAGATAAATTTAACCACAAAGGGAAATTACGATTTAGTTTTGACGAATTACGAAAGATTTTGAAGATTTTCCTTACCTAAAAGCCTATAGCCTAATAGCCTACAGCCTTACTAAAACCTAACCGGTTTATCGTCAGTAAACGAATCGAGATCGAAGGTTAGTGAAAGATAATTGGGTGAACCGGATTGGAACATAACGGCCCGTCCATAATTAAATTTGAATTTATAAACACGAACGCCAATTCCCCAGCTAAAGCCAGTCATGCCGGGGGCGTTGGGCAATTGCATTTCCTGTCTGCGCCGGTAATTATATCCCCCACGCAATACCAAACTTTTTCCGATATAAACTTCTCCCCCAAAAATTAAATGTCGCATCAGTTCATCTCCAAAAGCTGCGAATCCGCTATTGTATTCTGGCTCTCCGGTAATTGGGTCGGTTCCGCCGGAAGGATTGCTTGGATCTTCGTAAGCCAGGTTCCAGTCGGTGAGCTGATCGAAAATAATAGAAAAACGAAAAGGAACGTGCTCAAGCCTTTTGGAAACAGCAAATTGTAAATCGAATGGAAGTGGGTCGGTATAGCCGGAAACATATCCTTTCACCTGGTAGCCAATATTTCGGGCAACCAATGACATTGTCCAATCATGTTTGGAAGTATAGGTTCCGGCAACATCAACACCCAAGCCAAATGCTGTGTAAGTCTCATAGAACGAATAAATAAATTTCGCGGTAGCACCAATAGAAAATGACGAATCAAGCTGGCGGCCCCAACCGACGTTAACCGCAAAATCGCTGGCACTAAAGGTTCCGCTGATATTTCCCGAGGCATCAGCATAATCAAAAGTTCCGTAATCCATGAACTGCAAAGTTGCCATGAAACTTCCTGCCTTATTGAAAGTGTTGGCATACTGCAAAGAACCATAGTTAATTCCTTCGTACATGTAGTTATAATTAAACCCCAGGCTGTTGTTTAAGCGTGGGTTTATCATGGATGGGTTTACAAAAGCCACGTTAATATCACCATCATTTACTGAAAGTTGATTTCCACCCAAAGCTGCTATTCTCGCAGAAACTGGCTGATCCAGGAATTGAAAGGCATATTTACCACCTATTTGAGAAAATGAAGTAAGGGTAAAAACCAGTACTGACAGGAAAAGAAGGATTATTTTTGGTCTCACAAGCAGAATAATGATTTATAACCAATTAAACGGAAGAGTGCAATAAATATTTTGCAAACTTTGATTTTCCGGCCAATTTAATTTTATTACCTAAAAGTATTTATGAATAACAGCAATCAAATTAGCCTGCATTTTGTTTTTTAATCAGGTTCAAAGCGCTTCCTGCCTTAAACCAGCCAATTTGGTTTTTATTGTATGTGTGATTGACTTCAAACTCATTTGAAGATCCATCTTTGTGATGCAATACAACCTTTAAAGGTTTTCCGGGTTCAAAGGTCTGTAGTTTCACATCAATTTCATCGTCTTCACGAATCAAATCATAATCTGCTTTATTGGCAAAAGTAATTGCCAGCACGCCTTGTTTTTTCAGGTTCGTTTCATGAATACGTGCAAATGACCTCACCAAAACAGCCTTCACGCCCAAAAATCTAGGTTCCATGGCAGCATGCTCTCGTGAAGAGCCTTCGCCATAATTTTCGTCTCCAACAATGATAGAGCCCATTCCGGCATCTTTATAGGCTGCGGCAGCTTCAGGAACCGGAACATATTTTCCGTTCAACTGATTTTTTACTGAATTTGATTTATTATTGAAAAAATTAATTGCACCAATCAGCAGGTTTTGTGAAATATTCTCCAAATGTCCGCGGAACCTTAGCCATGGGCCTGCCATTGAAATGTGGTCAGTAGTACATTTCCCTTTTGCTTTTATAAGCAATTTCATTCCTTTTATATCCTGGCCATTCCAAGGTGCAAATGGTTCAAGCAGTTGCAGACGAGTAGAATCAGGCTTTACTACTACTGAAATTTTGCTACCGTCTTCAGCAGGAGCCTGATAGCCAGGGTCTTTAACATCAAATCCTTTAGGAGGATAAACAATTCCAACCGGCTCGTCGAGTTTTACTTTTTTTCCTTCTTCATTTACCAGGAAATCTTTCAAAGGATTAAAATCCAATGTTCCTGCAATTGCATAAGCCATTACCATGTCGGGTGAGGCAACGAAGGAATGTGTGTTGGGATTTCCATCATTTCGCTTTGCGAAATTTCTATTATAAGAATTAACAATGGTATTTTTCTTTCCGTTTTTTGCACTTTCCCTGTCCCACTGGCCAATGCATGGGCCGCAGGCATTTGCGAGTACTTTTCCTCCGACCTTGTCAAAAATATCAATCAGCCCATCGCGCTCAATTGTAAAACGCACCTGCTCTGAACCTGGCGTTATCAACAAATCTGATTTCACCTTCAACTTTTTGTCAATTGCTTGTTGAGCAATGGATGCAGCTCGGGTTATGTCTTCGTAGGAAGAGTTGGTGCATGAACCAATCAAAGCAGCCTCAACTTCCAAAGGCCAGCCATTTTTTTTCGAAACTTCGCCCATGTTGGATACTACAGTCCTTAAATCAGGGGTAAAAGGTCCATTCAATGCAGGCTCCAATTCAGAAAGATTTATTTCGATTACCTGGTCAAAATATTTCTCAGGATTTGAATAAACTTCCGGGTCACCGGTTAGTGTATCTTTTATGCTTTCAGCTAGTTTAGCAACATCCGCTCGTTTGGTTTGGCGCAAGTATTCAGCAGCACTGTCGTCAAAACCAAAGGTTGAAGTGGTTGCTCCAATTTCAGCTCCCATATTGCAGATGGTTCCCCGTCCGGTTGCGGAAAGAGATTGTGCTCCTTCTCCGAAATATTCAATTATGGCACCTGTTCCGCCTTTAACAGTAAGAATATCGGCCACTTTCAAAATAACATCTTTAGGTGCTGTCCAACCGCTTAGTTTTCCGGTTAGTTTCACACCAATGATTTTCGGGAATTTTAATTCCCATGCCATGTCTGCCATAACGTCAACTGCATCAGCACCACCAACTCCAATAGCGAGCATTCCAAGCCCACCGGCATTTGGGGTGTGTGAATCGGTTCCTATCATCATTCCTCCGGGAAATGCATAGTTTTCAAGTACAACCTGGTGAATAATTCCTGCGCCTGGTTTCCAGAAACCAATTCCGTATTTATTGGAAACGGAAGCCAGGAAATCATACACTTCCTGGTTGGTATAATTGGCTGTTTTTAAATCTTCCACGGCACCCAGTTTTGCCTGAATCAGATGGTCGCAATGAACGGTTGAAGGCACGGCAACGGTTGGTTTTCCGGCTTGCATAAACTGCAACAAAGCCATTTGTGCGGTGGCATCCTGCATCGCTACCCTGTCGGGTTTGAAATCAACGTAGGAAACACCTCTTTCAAATTTGGTAACCGGGTCGCCTTCATCAAGGTGTGAGTACAGTATTTTTTCAGTTAGTGTTAGTGGTCTGCCAAGCAATTTTCTTGCTTTTTCTACTCTTTCGGGCATTCTTTCATAAAACCCTTTTATCATTTCTATATCAAAAGCCATTTTTTATGGTATTTAAATTTTATGTTTTTTTTTATTTATTCTGAAATTGGGAAATATTGAGTTAGTGGTGTGCAAAGATAAAAATTTCATTTTTACCAATTGAACGCCTATTCAACAAGTCCGCGCCCCAATTTGTTTATTTTTCCCTGTTCTTTAAATTCATGAATAAGGCGGTCGAGTACGCCGTTTACAAAAGTACGGCTATTGGCGGTGCTGAAATATTTTGCCAACTCAATGTATTCATTCAGAGTAACTTTCACCGGAACGGTTTCCATTTCCTGCAATTCGATAATAGCCATTTTTAAAATAATAATATCCATTAACGGGATGCGGTCATAGTCCCAGTTGCTGGTTTTCCCTTCTAATATTTTTGTATTTTCTTCTTCTTTCAAAATGGTTTTGCGGTACAATTTTTTTACAAAATCTTCATCTTCGTTTTTTGCATCTCCTTCAGTTTTGTAAATGCCTGGAAGTAGTTTTTCAGAAGTAAACTTTTTATTAATTACTTCAAAAAATTTAATCAGTAGTAAAATATCCAAATCATAGCCATCAACGAAATAGACACTTTTTTCTTCATAAAAAGATTTGAGCAGCTCATTTTCGCTCAGAAGTTTATCGGTAATTTTCAGCATGAATTTCTTATCCTCATCCAATGAACGTGTTTTGGAGTTCATGTATTCTGAATAAATATCCGACTCACGCAAAGTATTGTAAAACCTTCTAACCAATTCATTTTCCTGCCCCCAGTTTACTTTAAAAGCAGCTTCTTTTCGTTGAAAATCTTTATTGTTTTCAATTAATTCAAACACTTTATTCCGAACAAATTTCAGGTTAGGGTCAAGGTCATCTTTTGTTGGATAATATTTCAGCTTGTTGTCTTCAACCCTTTGCTCAGCAAATCGCTTAACTTCCAGTAAAAAAGAAAGTTGATAAATAAAAAGCTCGTATAATTTATTGATACTTTGAAGAAGTTGCCGCTCGCCGGAAGAAAGGTCGGCTGAACTATCGGAATAATAGGCGTAAAGTGCTTGTAAAACTTTAATCCGTAAATGCCTGCGATATAACATAATTGGCCAGGTTGATATGAACTGCTTTTAAAAGGCTGCAAAGCTAAGGAAAAATGTCTGATATTCCGGACAAAACTTCATGCTATTTCCCTAAATCTCTGAAGGCATACAGCACAATATTCATGTCTTTCCAAACATTGTAATCACGGGCATAAAGAAAATTCAGATTTGAAATTGTTTCATCATCCAAAGTCCTGATTTTCATACTGTCAATGGGTGTTAGCACACCTTTTTTTATTTTTGGTAAATGAAGTTCAGAATCATCCTGCGGGTAAAAACCGACCCAGCTTTTTCGGGAAAAAAGAACACAAAAAATATTCTTAACAAAACCTGCCGGCTTTCTCATTACAAAAATTAAAAATGGGAACACAGATAATAAAATTAAGCTGGTGAAAACATCGAAAAGCCTTTTATTGCGCTTGTTTGCAGGTTTATCTACTGAATTGACAAGTACGGTGTAAAGGTCGCCTCGTGTGTGAATAGAATTACTGCCAATGATAGTCAGGCTGTTTTCCGGTGCAATTTTATAATCAACCTGTGAAGCTTTCCAGGCTGTCATTTTATCTATAATTGTCTGGTGGGCAATACTTTTCGAACAAAAAATCACTTCATCAATTTGATAAATCCGAATAATATCAATAACCTGCGAAAGGTTTCCGATAAAATCTTCGTTTTTCTCAGGTTTATCGCTGTTGCTTACAAGGCCAATAAAATCAGGTTTAACGTAGGATGATTTCAGAATATCCGATACTCTTTTCCCTTCCTCCCTGTCGCCGATTACAATAAATCGTTTATTTTGCTTGTCGCCAAGCTGTACCCAGCTTACTTTTAAAAAGTGCAATACCAATCTGATCCCAGGAATGGCAAGTATTCCCCATAAAGTTCCCAGCAAAATAATAGCACGCGAAAAGCGCATATGTTCAGGTAAAAGAGCGTATAAAACAAGTATAACCACCGATCCGAGCAGCATTCCTAGTATGGATTTCCTGATTCGGACAGGCTTATCATATCCACCGCTGAAATACATTGATAAAAGCCAAACCGTAATATAAGCCGGAATTACGTAGTAAAAGAATGCTGGCGGGTAATCCCCGCCTTCGGCATAAACCATTTGGGTTTCCCAAAGTTTTGCAATTACAAAAATGCCGGAATATAATAAAACCGCATCGGCAAAAGGGAGTAAAAACCTTTCCCAAAGCCTGGAAAGAATGGCCAGGAAAGCTCTGAAATAAATAGCTATATTGATTAGCTGAGCAAACAGGCGCGCATTTTTATTGGTAAAATGCTTCTTTGCAAAAATGACCATTGCATTGTAAAACACAAGCACGTAGTTCACACTGCTTTTCTTCGTGCTTTCACCTTTATAATGTATGATGCGGGTTTTGGGAAAATAATAATTCTTAAAACCAGCTTGAGTAACACGGTATGAAAGATCGATATCCTCTCCATACATGAAAAAAGTTTCGTCAAGCAAGCCTATTTTATCCAAAACCGATTTTCGGAGCAACATAAAGGCGCCGGCCAATATTTCCACTTCATGTATCTCATTTTCATCAAGATAACCCATATGGTATTTGGAAAAGCGCTTGGAATGGGGAAAAAGTGACGAAAAGCCAAACATTTTGTAAAAAGCTGTCAAGGGTGTTGGCAGGCCTCGCTTTGATTCTGGCAGAAATTTCCCAGAACCATCCACCATTTTCACGCCAAGTGCACCTGCTTCAGGGTGTTCGTCCATAAACCCGATGATACTGCTGAACGTGTCGTCTTCAACCACTGTATCAGGGTTGAGAAGCAATATATATTCCCCTTTTGCAATTCTGATTGCCTGGTTATTGGCTTTTGAGAATCCTGTGTTTTCTTTATTTTCTATTAAAAAAACTTCGGGAAATTTCTTTTTCACCATCCGGCATGAGCCATCAATGGAGTTATTGTCAACTACAAATATTTCACCCTCAATATTTTGCATTGCCTTTCTCGCTGAATAAAGGCACTGCTCGAGAAAATGCTCAACATTATAATTGACGATGACGACTGATAACTTCATTCGGAACTTTCAAAGAATTTCAAAAATAAACCTT
>DATCTB010000164.1:0-10207 GCA_036568185.1 Bacteroidales bacterium
TTGTTAAACCCATTTTATAAAACAAAAATCAGGAAAATTGAAAAGCCAATAGTAATTGTAGGCCTTGACAATTCAATGTCAATCATTTCCGAAAAAGATTCTGTTTATTTTCGTTCAGAATTTCCACTTCAAATTCAACAGCTAATAAGTACTTTATCAGATGATTATCAAGTTGACACTTATTTATTCGGAAGTGAAGTACGCCCGGGAAATTCATTCAATTTTGCAGATGAAACCTCCGATTATGCTGCATTTATCAATCAAATAAAAGTAGATTACAAGAGCTTGAATGTTGGTTCGTTGGTAATTGCCGGCGATGGAATAAGCAACCGTGGCATCGATCCCGAATTTGCTGCTTCAAATATCAATTTTCCCGTTTATACGATAGCTCTAGGCGACACTAACCAAAATAAAGATTTTAAAATCAATGACTTAACATACAATAGCATTGCATATTCTGGTGATTTGTTACCATTCAGAATAAACATTTCTGCACTGCAATTAGCGGGAAATAAAGCGACCATTCTTGTTACTGCATTTGGAAAGCAGCAATTCAATAAGGAAATTTTAATTAATGATGATTTATACAATCAGAGTTTTGATTTTAAAATTAAAGCGGAAAGTAATGGAAAACAAAGGGTTACATTTATAATTCAAAGCGATGCAGAAGAAATAACGAAAGAAAACAACCGGAGGGATATTTTTATTGACATCCTAGATACCCGAAAAAAGATACTTATTTTGGCCAATTCTCCACACCCTGATTTAGGAGCAATCAAATTAAGCCTTGAGCAAAGCCATAATTATTCCATTGATATTCAATATCCTGAAAAGCGAAGTGGCAATTTATTAGAATACGATTTGATAATATTTCATCAACTGCCATCGGCCAGGCAGTTTATTGGGCCCCTGATAACGGAAATTACAAAGAATCAAATTCCACAATTGTTCATTCTTGGGCAGCAAAGCAATATTTTACAATTTAATCAATATTTCAGGGGGTTGAACATTCGTTCGGGCACCAGGAATTTTGAAGATGCCCAGGCAGATTTCAATTCAGTTTTTTCACTTTTCTCATTTGATAAAGAAGCAATTGAAGCGCTTGAAAAATTTCCGCCTTTGCTTGTTCCTGTAGGTAATTATCAGTTGTCGCCGGGTGCAGAAATTTTTGCATACCAAAGAATAAGGAACTTTAAAACGGATTTTCCTCTTGTAGTTTTTTATTCAGAAGATGAAAGCAAAAAAGGAGTAATTGCAGGCGAAGGACTTTGGTTGTGGAGAATGCATAATTACCTGCAAGATGATAATTACCAGGCATTTGATGAATTTTTTAACAAAACAGTGCAGTACCTTGTTGCAAGGAAAGATAAACGGTTTTTCAAAGTTATTTCGAAGGGTGAATACAGCAGCAGCGAGCGAATAATCCTCCGGGCTGAATTGTTCGACCAATCGTACAAACCCGTTAATAATGTGGAAGTTGATTTCAAATTAACAAATGAATCAGGTGAACAATTTAACCACGTTTTTTCGACTGATGGAAATTCTTATATGCTAGATTTAAAAATATTGCCAGAAGGAATTTATCATTATTCGTCAAGCAGCAAAGTAGGAGCAGAAAATTACAAAGCTTCCGGTGAGTTTGTCGTTAAGCGTAGTTCTCTGGAAAGCAGAGATTTACGTGCCAATCATAGTATGCTTTTCAGGCTTTCGGATCAACACGATGGCCAGATGTTTTATCCGCAACAAATTGCAGAACTATCTGATTTGCTGCTGCAAAAGGATTTAAAAGGAAAGATTTATTTCGAAGAAAAATTTACAAACCTAAAAGACTTGCCACTAGTTCTATTCCTCATTTTGCTCTTGTTAAGTGCTGAATGGTTTTTTAGAAAATATTTTGGCAGTTATTGATTATTTAACTAAAAAATAATGTTTAGCACACTTTTTATAATCATAGTAGCCATTGTATTGTTCGATTTTATATTTGAGAAAACACTTGATTTTCTTAATTATAAAAACCTGAGTGATGTTCTGCCAGATGAGTTGAAAGGTATTTATGACGAAGAAAAATACAGCAAATCGCAACAATATGAAAAGGTAAATTCAAAGTTTGGATTGTTAACCAGCACTTTCTCATTTGCTTTAATTCTGATTATGCTTTTCAGCGGTGGTTTTGGCCTACTCGACGATTGGGTCAGATCAGTTTCAGATAATATATATATACGAACTTTACTCTTTTTTGGTGTTTTAGGTTTGGCTGCAGATATACTTTCAATACCATTTCAATTGTACAATGTATTTGTTATCGAAGAAAAATTTGGATTTAACAAAATGACCCCTTCTACTTTTATTCTTGACAAATTGAAATCATGGGGGCTTGGAATTGTGCTTGGAGGTGGAATTATTTGTTTTGTTTTATGGGCATGGCTCAGAACTGGAAATTGGTTTTTTGTAATTGTGCTGGGCGGTTTAACGGCCTTTATGGTTTTTATGGCTATGTTTTACACCCAACTTATTGTGCCATTGTTTAACAAGCAAAAACCGCTTGAAGAAGGAGAATTAAAGTCGGAGATAAACAACTTTGCAGAAAAAACCGGCTTCAAACTGACCGATGTTTATGTAATTGATGGTTCAAAACGAAGTACAAAAGCCAACGCCTATTTCAGCGGCTTAGGCTCTAAAAAAAGAATTGTTTTGTATGATACATTAATTAATGATTTGAACGCCGACCAAATTGTGGCCGTGCTGGCACATGAAATTGGGCATTACAAAAAGAAGCATATATTCAAAGGAATGGTTCTCTCGATTTTACAAAATGCGTTAATGATATGGCTATTGTCTCTTGCCATTGGCCGTCCAGAATTATCGGAGGCACTTGGGGGAAGCGAACCTAGTTTTTATCTTGGATTGGTTGCCTTTGGGCTCCTTTTCTCACCAATTTCGTTCATAACAGGGATTATTTCAAACCTCATTTCCAGGAAACATGAATATGAAGCTGATGCTTTTGCAGCAAAGTATCAATTGGGGAAAAGTTTGGTTGATGGGCTTATCAATTTGTCAGTGAACAATTTATCCAATTTGACTCCACACCCTCTTTATGTTTTTTTCAACTATTCTCACCCAACATTGCTTCAACGGAAGAAGGCTATTGAGGCAGGTGAATAGTTTCTATTTAAAAAACAAATCATACTGAAAGCCTTCTTTTTCCAGTAAACTTTTGTTGTTTTTAATCAATCCTGTTATTTCTTCTATTGAAACAGAATAAGTTACGCCATAGTTTATGTCCTTTTTCTGGTCAGGAAATAGCTTTCCACTGTAAGTGCCATCGGCATTTGTTTGTGGAGGGACATCTTTTTCCGGCCTTAGAAACTGGATGGTTTGTGCTGAGGCAGAACTGGCCATTCCAACCAATTCAAAATTTGAATTCCCATCCCTGATAGACAGCACCGGGCTTCCGCTTATACCACGATTATATAATGCATTTGTTAAAAATGTTCCATTGTCAGCTTTTTTCGGATTACTCACAATTGCATTTGTAACCATAAGGTTTCCAAGTGGATAACCTACAATATACACCACCGAACCCCAATCAAGGTCCTTTGTATTTCCTACCGGGAGGTTCAATACATTAATTCCTTCATTCTGTGTTTCGAGGACTTTTTTGAGAATTGCAATATCTTTCTTAGTGTCTTCAATAACAATACTCACCTCTTCACCTTGAGACAAGCCAGCCACAAATATCTGGTGTTTGATTTTAACTGCAAGCACTCGTAAACCGCCAATATCCTCGGGATAATATGAAAATAAACTGTCGGGAAAATCGATTACATGCGCACAAGTTATAAGGCCTATTTGCTTAGTGTCTTGATAAATAACAGTGGATGTGCCTGTTACAGATTCGTTAGTTACCTCGTTGGCAATTGATGCAAAGCGAACAATTGAATCGTTAAGTTGAACTCTGTCGATATTATTTCCCGGAGGAAAAACATAATTCATATAAAACACCAGGCAATCAATCTTTTTCACTGTATTGCTAACATAAGTCAACTCTTTAGAGACACTTTGCTGCGGAAATTCGCTGTCGTATTTGTTATCGGCTACAATAGCAGTATTTAAATTTATAGGTTGCCGGGAGCATGACATTATTAAAACCAGACAAAAAGCACCGATTAATAACCTGAAAAACTGCATTCTAATGATTTATGATTCTATTTACAATAGTAATAAAATAAAACGAAAAATCAGAGACATTTTTCAATCAAGTACTTTGATTCCAAAGAATTAGGAAAACAATAGCGGGTTAGTATAATTTTATTTATTTTTGCCACCCATTTGAATAAACATTATAAATAATTTACATGAAAATTGATAAAAACAAAGTCGTAACAATGACTTATGTGTTGCGTTTGAACGATGAGAGTGGAGATGTTATACAGGAAGTTGACAAAAAAAGGCCTTTTGTGCAATTATTTGGTGCCGGTACACTATTGCCTACATTTGAATTGAACCTGCAAGGACTGGAAGCGGGTGATGATTTCGGATTTGCTCTTACAGCAGACGAAGCGTATGGTAATCCTACCGATGAAGCTATCATTGAACTGGAGAAAAGTATTTTCGAAATTGACGGAATTTTTGATGCTGATTTGGTTGAAATTGGCAAAGTAATAACCATGCAGGATCAGAACGGCCACCCAATGGATGGTAAAGTGCTTGCAATTAAGGATGAAACTGTTGTTATGGATTTCAATCATCCACTAGCCGGTGAGAACCTGTATTTTTCTGGAGAAATAATTGATGTTCGTAATGCTTCAAAAGAAGAGCTTTCCCATGGCCATGTTCATGGTAACGGCGGTCATCACCATTAAGAAAAAAATCATCTAAAAATACAATAGAAATACGGTGGGTTTTTTATGAAAATCCACCTTTTCTTTTTTCCACAGATTGATTGGCAATGTTTTTACTTTTTCAGTTTCAAGTGTCAGGTCTGTGGCTATACAAAGCAAAGTTTGTGTATCACAAGTTTTTAACAAATTCTCGAACAGTTGGTGGTTGCGGTAAGGTGTTTCAATAAAAATCTGCGTTTGTTCTAACTTACGGGCATTTGTTTCAATTTCCTTTATTTTCTTTACCAAATCATTTCTATCGATTGGCAAATAACCGTGAAAAACAAAGTGTTGGCCATTAAACCCAGAAGCCATCAAGGCCAGAATTATTGAATTGGGGCCGACAAGAGGAACAACCTTAATACCAAGCTCTTGTGCCATTTTCACAATTACCGCCCCCGGATCGGCAATGCATGGTGTTCCCGCCTCAGATAATAACCCTATTGATTTTCCCTGCAAAGCTTCATTCAGGTAGGAACTAATTTGTTCAGTTTGCGTGTGCTTGTTCAGTTCAAAAAAAGTAATTTGATCTATTGGAATGGGATGTTTGCATTTAACAAGAAACCTTCGGGCTGTTCTTACTTGTTCAACAATGAAAATATCCAGACTTCGTATAATTTCAAGGTTGAATTCAGGGATTGCTCTTCCAATCGTTTCAAAATCGCCAAGAGTTGTTGGCAGAAGATATAATTTGCCTTTTTCCATTAGAAAGGAAGTTTTTTCAAATCTACATTTCCACCTGATACAATAATCCCTACCCTTTTGTTTTCTACCTGGACTTTTCCTTCCAAAATTGCAGCAAATGGCACAGCGGCAGAGGGTTCCACCACAATTTTCATTCTCTCGAAAATCAACCACATTGCTTGTACAATACTTTCTTCACTAACGGTAACTATTTCACTAACAAACTGCTGAATAATCGGAAAATTCTTTTCACCGAGCGAAGTAAGTAAGCCGTCGGCAATGGTTTGCGGATTTACACTGGGAATAATTTTTCCTGATTGAAAGGATCTGAAAGCATCGTCAGCCTTCGCAGGTTCGCAAGCTATTACTTTGGTCGTTTCTGAAAAATAATGCGATGAAAGGGCTGTTCCACTTAATAATCCACCTCCTCCTACCGGGCATAGAATTAAATCCAATTTCGCAGTTTCTTCAAGCAATTCAACAGTAGCAGTTGCAGCACCAGCAATTATTGTATAGTTATTATATGGATGAATTTCGACTGCACCGGTTTTCGCCACAACGACTTTTAAAGTTTCTTCTCTCGACTGCAAGTTAGGCTGACAAAAAGTAATCTGACCTCCATATTCTTTAACAGCATCAATTTTCACCTGTGGGGCATTATCAGGCATCACAATATAGGCTGGAACCCCCTTTAGTTTTGCTGCACGAGCAAGTGCCTGGGCATGATTTCCAGAAGAGTGTGTGGCAACACCGTTTTTCACCTTTTCTATATCAATTGAAAAAACAGCATTCACCGCCCCTCTTGACTTAAAAGCACCGACCTTTTGAAAATTTTCACATTTAAAAAACAATTCTGTTTTAAACTGTTTATTAAATGTTTCGCTAGTTAAAATGGGAGTTCGAAGGATATAAGGCCTAATTCTTTCGTGAGCCTCAAGAATCGCAGTTCTATCGGGGGTTTTCTGTAACAAGAAGAATTATATTTGTTCAGGAATAAAGGCTAGTTTAAGAATTTTGTCTGTAACCTTATCCATCAGGTGGTATATCTCTTCCAGATCTTCGTGGCCAGACATAAAAGGGTCGCCTATGGTTTTATTTTTTCCAGGTTCCAATACATTCATCAGGTAATCAATTTTGGCAATGTCAACCGGGTGGCGGGCAAGATCCTTCACATCACGAAAGTTCTGGGTATCCATTACATATATTTTATCATATTTATCGAAATCCTGTTTCCTGAAAATCCTTGCTTTGTCAGTAATAGTAAGGCCGTATTTTTCACCTAATTCAATTACACGTTTATCAGGTGGTTCATTAATCAAATAGGTTTCAAATCCAGCTGAATCTACTTTTCCTTTCACACCATGTTCTTTGTATTTTTTCTTTAACAGTGCTTTTGCCAAAGGTGAACGGCAAATATTTCCGTGACATACAAACAAAACATTCATTTCATTAATTTTTTAAGTTTTCAATCCCTAAAATTAATATTTTGAAATTAAAATTCCAATAATACTTTTAAAAACAACTGAAAGTGGGAGCTACATTTTCAGCTTTTTGTCAATTTCTTCCACGTAAACCCTGAATCGTTTATCAGTTTCCAGCAAGTTATTCACTGTTCGGCAAGCATGTAAAACTGTAGCATGGTCTTTGTTTCCGCAATGCAATCCAATAGTTGCCAATGAGCTTTTAGTATGTTTTTTTGAGAAAAACATGGCTAACTGCCTGGCCTGAACGATTTCCCTTTTTCGTGTGCGGGAATTTATTGTTTCAAGCGGCAATCCAAAATAATCGCATACTATCTTCTGAATATAATCAATTGAAATCTCGCGTGAAGTATTTTTTACAAACTTGTCAATCATCTGTTTGGCAAGTTCAAGTGTAATGGCCTTTTTGTTCAAAGTAGATTGCGCCAGAATAGAAATTAGCGCCCCCTCCATTTCACGAATGTTGGTCGAAATGCAATAAGCTAGGTATTCAATCACCTCGTAAGGCATTTCAATACCATCTTTAAAAAGTTTCTTTTTGAGAATAGCAATTCTAGTTTCCAAATCCGGCACTTGCAAATCCGCAGCCAATCCCCACTTGAAACGACTCAGCAACCTTGGTTCCATGCCTTTCAATTCAACTGGCGGCTTGTCTGAAGTAAGCACCAGTTGCTTGTTGTTTTGATGAATATGGTTAAAAATATGGAAAAAGACATCCTGGGTTTTTTCTTTTCCGGCAATAAACTGGATGTCATCCATAATCAAAACATCTATCATCTGGTAGAAATGGATGAAATCGTTTTGGTTGTTATTTCTTACTGAATCAATGTATTGGTTAACAAAATCGTTGGTTTTAACATACAAAACAGTTTTGTCAGGGAAATTTTCTTTAACCTGAAGCCCAATTGCATGAATAAGGTGAGTTTTTCCAAGGCCTACCGCGCTGTAAACCAACAAGGGATTAAAAGCAGTTTTGCCCGGGTTTTCAGCAATTGCCCAACCAGCAGAACGAGCCAGTCGGTTACAATCGCCTTCAATAAAATTATCAAATGAATAACTGTCAACAAGTTGTGATTCAACTTTAATCTTTTTCAATCCAGGAATAATAAACGGATTGGGAATGTCACGCAAGTTATTTCCGGTAATATCTATTGGCATTGCAACCGGGTTGTTCCTGGTTGCTTTCTTGTTGGCTGTTGGATAATTTACCATATATGGGCTGCTTTCGTTGTAAGTATTGTCCATTATTACGCTGTATTCAAGCCTACCGGATGCTCCAAGTTCTTTTTTAATTGTCTTTTTTAAAAGGCTAATGTAATGCTCTTCCAGCCATTCGTAAAAAAATTGGCTTGGAACCTGAATAGTTAAAACATTTCCTTCTAACTTTAAAGGTACAATCGGTTCAAACCAAGTTTTAAAACTTTGAAAAGGGATATTATCCCGGATGACTTTTAAGCATTTTTCCCAAACCTCATCATGCTTTTTTTTCATTCTTGCGTAATTCTTTTTGTCAATATGTAATCAAATTTTAATCGTTCTAAAGTTAACTTTTTAAAAATCAAATGAATCATTCGATTTGGAGAATCTGCGATAGAGTGAAACAAAAGTCTATTAAAAAAAGTGAAAAAAAAACACAAATTTTTATTGACTTTCATTTTTTTTTGGCGTATATAAGGGAGCAAACAACACAATCGTTATTTAACTGTTTATCAGCACATCAAAACAAATTTCGCGCATTTCTTCCAACCTAAAAATAATTTGCTCCAATTCACTTTTTTTTATTTGAATCTTAATAACGCAATTCAAATCGAAATTTTGATCAAGCACTTCAATATCCGCTTCTTTTACAAAGCGCATAACTGAATTCATTTGAGGATATTCGAATCGTACTTCGATTTGCCTAAAGATATAGCGCTTAACAATTTTTGAATTTTCAATCGCATCAAGTGTGGCTGTTTTATATGCATTAATCAATCCACTTACACCAAGTTTGGTTCCTCCAAAATAACGAATAACCACAACAAGCACGTTCATCAATTCTTTAGATAACAATTGATTTAAAATCGGCTTTCCAGCACTCCCTGAAGGTTCGCCATCATCATTGCTGCGAAACTGTTCATCTTCAGGGTTTATCCGGTAAGCATAGCAATGGTGGCGGGCATCGTAGTATTCTTTTCTAAGCGTTGTTAGAATTTCTTTAACCTGTTCTTCCGTTTCAACCGGAAAAACTTTTGCAATAAACTTGCTTCCTCTGTCTTTAAAGCTACCTTCACATTCACTTTCAATAGTAAAAAAACTGTCAGTCTCCATCGAATGGTATGTTTTGGAGCGAAATAAAAAGTGTAATCACTCCATTAATTATATGTGAACAAAAATAAGCAAGCATTTCAACAAACAGGACCTTATTGTGTACTTTTGCCATAAAGAATTTACCCATTCAGCACATAATTTTTCAAGCCCATGAATTCCAAACTAATATCTGTATTGTTTACCCTTGTTTTACCTGTTTTATTGTTTTCACAAAAAAGTGAAAATCAAGTTAGGAAATATACAAGGTACGAAGGAAAAATAAACAACAGCATAAGCATTACCGCGAATATAATCAGGTTGAATGACCAGTTGAGTGGCAATTACCAATACCGCTTTGTAGAAGATAATTCGAACATGTATTTTGGCCGGACTATCGAATTAACCGGTAGTATTGATAAAGAAAACAATGCCAAACTGAAAGAATTTGGCCGGAATGAATATGCATTCAATGGGGTAATGGCTGCTGATACTTTCGCAGGAACCTGGAATGCTCCTGACAATAAAAAATTGCCTTTCGAAATGAAAGAATATTTCCCAAACGGAAGCATGCCATTACAGGTTTATTACTTGAAATCGAACAAAAAACTTGACTCAAAATTGAGTAATTCTCCTTCCACAGATATTGAACTTACCTTGCTTTTTCCTGACAAATTCCTTGTTCCGGGTGTTGCTGATTCAGTGAAAAAAATTATTGCCAAAAGCTTTTTCGGCCCTGGTTTTAAAGTTTCTGAACCCAATAAAATGCTCGATGAATTCAAAAATGAAAACTGGGATAATTACCTGAAACAGAACGAGGAATGGCACAAGCAGGGAGTTTCATTCAGTTGGGAACAAATGATTAGTGCCTCAGTG
>DATCTB010000165.1:0-2169 GCA_036568185.1 Bacteroidales bacterium
TTCATGCCTGGCTAGATTCGTCAAACATAGCACTGGGAAATTCAAGCCCTAAACAAATTCTTGACAGTAATTTTGGCATTGAAATGGTAAAGGATGAACTGGGAAGAATTGAACACGGCGTGCTGGCATGATTGTCTTCAGGCTATCTAAATCGGCTTATAAAAATGACCTTAGCGGCAGGGGTGCCGAGATTTATGGAGGTAGGTGGAACAGCAAAAAAACACCGATGGTTTACACTAGCCAGTCCAGGGCGTTGTGTGTGGCAGAAATTGCAGTTCACAGCCCGTTGGGAATTATCCCAAAAGATTATTTTCTGATTACGATTGAAATTCCTGATGATTGCAAGCTACAGCAAATCAGCGAATCTGAATTACCGGCCGCCTGGTCATCTATTCCCCATATTCACCAAACCCAACAAATTGGGGATAATTTTATTAAAAATGCGGACAACCTGGTACTGAAAGTACCTTCAGCAGTGGTTCAGGGAGATTGGAATTTTTTGATTAACCCGCTCCATCAGGATATTTCTACGATAAAAATTATTTCTGCGGAGGAGTATAATTTTGATAAGCGGCTGTTTATAAAATAAATTTTTGCCACCAAATCACTAAGGCACCAAATTTCACCAAATAATAACCTATTGAACAACTATTTTATCCCTGAAAACTTTCGTTCCGGAACTTAGCTCAACAATATACAATCCTTGTTTTAAGCCATTTAATGAAAGTGAAAATTTGTTACCGTAAACAGCATTTTCTGATTTAACCAGCCTTCCCGATAGGTCGTATAAATTTATTTTCCATAAATTTTCTTCTATTCCAGGAACTTCAATTGTCAGCTGGCCGTTCGCAGGTTGAGGATAAATTTTAAGTTTTGTTTTTGCTAAATAATTTTCTGAAAAACCAACACCTGTGGGCAGAGAAAATTTCTTGAAAAAATTCCAAATCTCAACACTGGCATTTATATCCTGGTTGGTAATACCGATAATAATTTTGGCCCCGGGCCAGGTATGTTCACCGCCATTAATGGTATAAAGTAACACTTCAGAATCTTCGAGGCAGGGGCTGTATGTGGTCAGTGTTACCGTGGATTGGTCTGTTGTATCAATATCCGGTAGTTCAGTAACAACAGAATCTGGACAGCCATTAACATCAGTCCAAAACTGCATTGTGTATGCCACTCCTTCGTAAGGTACAATATCATCTGCTGTACCATGAATTTGCAGTATAGGCACATTCCTTGAAAAATCACAATTGAAATACACCAGCAATCCAGTTACTGAGCCAATTGCGGCAATCCGGTCATTTAACTGGCAAGCAAGGCGGTGGCTCATAAACCCGCCCATAGACATACCGCAGGCGTATACCCGTAGCAAATCGATGCTGTAATTGGCATCCATGGTATCAATAAGCGCGGAAATAAAACCCACATCATTCACTCCCCCATCCTGGTAAACATTCCACTGGTTATTCACGCCATCAGGGTAAACCACAACTACTCCGGCAGTGTCGGCAACCAGGTCGAATCCAGTATAAACCTGCTGTTCAAATGAATTAGACCCAAGTCCGTGCATATTGATGACTAGTGGGTATTCTAGGTTTTCATCATAATTATCAGGAAGGTGAAGGCGGTAAGTACGCTCTATTCCTTCGAAGATAAAGCTGTGAAGTTGTGCTTGAGAGCCCAGATAAATAGAAGCTAAAAGCAATGTTAGTAAAATTCGTTTCATATTATTATTTCTTTTTAAATAAATTAATCCGTGGTTTCCTGTCGCCCATATTCCATCAAATAGCTTTTGATGAATTCGTCCAAATCGCCATCGAGGACGCCGAGGACATTGGAGCTTTCGAAGCCTGTCCGGACATCTTTAATCAATTTGTAAGGATGCAAAGTATAGGAACGGATTTGTGAACCCCACTCTATTTTTTTCTTGTTTCCTTCAATTCTGGCTTGTTCGTCCTGTTTTTTCCTCAATTCAATTTCATATAATTGTGAACGAAGCATCTGCATGGCTTTTTCTCGGTTCTGACCTTGTGAGCGGGTTTCCTGGCATTCAATCACCAATCCCGAAGGTTCGTGCCGCAGCCTTACCGCCGTTTCCACCTTGTTTACATTCTGGCCACCCGGGCCGCTCGAACGGAAAGTGTCCCAGCTAATATCTGCCGGATT
>DATCTB010000166.1:0-5702 GCA_036568185.1 Bacteroidales bacterium
TTTCCTGAATACACCTACCCCACTGAACTCGATTTGCAATTAAAAGTTGGAGCCCAGGTAATGTTTGTGAAAAACGACCCCAATCCTGAAAAGGCTTATTTTAATGGAAAAATAGGAACTGTTATTGAGTTGGAAGATGACGAAGTTGTGGTGCAATGCCCCGAAGACAGCGAGCCAATCCATGTTTCGAAAGTGGAATGGAAAAACGTGAAATATTCCATTGACGATGAGACGAAGGAAATAAAAGAACAGGTTGAAGGTACTTTTTCGCAGGTTCCGCTTAAGCTGGCCTGGGCAATAACCATCCACAAAAGCCAAGGATTGACTTTTGATAAAGCCATCATCGATTCGGAGCTGGCATTTGCACATGGGCAAGTGTATGTTGCGCTCAGCCGTTGCCGCACGCTGGAAGGGCTTGTGCTTAGCTCGCCTTTTTCCACCAACAGCCTTAAACCCGACAGGCAGATTGAAGGATTTAATAAAAATGCAGAAGAAAACCAGCCTAATGAGCAAAAACTGGAATCTTCAAAAATGGAATACCAGCAAGAATTATTGCTCGATTTGTTTGATTTTGAACGCTTGATTAAAAATATTTATTACTTCCAAAAAACTCTTGAAGAAAACCAGAAAAACCTGCAACCCGGTGTTGACGGCATTTTTAGGAATGTTATCGGCTTGGTGAAGGATGATATTCTTTCGGTTTCTGAAAAATTCAAAATTCAACTGAAATCATATTTAAGCAAAAATGGCGATGCCGAACAAAATGCTGAATTGCAGGAAAGGGTGAAAAAAGCTGCCAATTATTTTTTAGAAAAAATTGAAAGCCACCTCCAAAGCCAGTTCTATAGTTTTGTGTTTGAAACCGACAACAAAGAGGTGAAAAAAACGGTGGGCAAAGCCGAAGAAAAGCTAAGGCAAGAAGCTGATTATAAACTCGCTTGCCTGAATGTTAGTAAAAATGGCTTTATCGTAAAGGAATACCTGGAGGAACGCGCCAAAGCTGCAATGGAAAAGCCAAGCGAACGGAAAAGAAAAAAAGCAGAAAAACAATTCGTAAGCGACGACATAAATAATCCTGAATTGTACCAGCTTTTGAAAGAATTTCGCGATAGCAAATCTACGGAATTAGGTGTACCGGTCTATATGGTTTTACCTATTAAAACCATGCGGGCTCTCAGCAACCATGTTCCGGCTACGATGAAAGAATTGAAGTTGATACACGGTTTTGGTAAAAAGAAAATTGAAAGTTTTGGAGAAGAAATTCTTGAATTGATTACCAATTTTAAGAGTGAAAACAAAGTCGTTTCTACCACTCCCAAAACTGCACCAAAACCTGAAAAGAAAACTAAAGAGAATTCAGCAAAAATAAGTTTTGAATTTTTTAAAGAACTGAAAGACATTTCAAAAGTTGCTGAGAAACGAGCGATGGCACCTTCAACCATTTCCGGGCATTTGGCTCAATTTGTAGCAACAGGCGAACTTCCTGTTACTGATTTTGTAAGTGAAGAAAAGGTGAAACTGATTGCTAATTTTTTTAAAGAAAACCCCGAAAGTTTATTTGGAGAAGCCAAATCCGCTTTGGGCGATGACGTTAGTTACAACGATTTGAGGTTTGTGAGGCAGCATCTATTATTTCTCGATACAAAACAAAAAAGGTAGAAATTGATAGAAAATTTTCCAATACGTTATTTGTATAAATTCTAAAATACACAATTATTTTTTGCTCTTGAATATTCTGCATATTTTTGGGTAAACCAAATAATTAACCTACTATTCGAAGGAATGTAAGCATATCATTTTCCTCTTCAAAATTAACTTCCAGGCAGTGTTTTCCTGCCTTCTATTTATTCATAATTATACTAAACACGGTGCATTGCTTGGTTGAACGTGTTAACTTTTTTATTATTATTTAAAAACCAAGCCAAATGAAACCAACAACCCTCAGCGCTTTTCTTGCATTTTTTATGCTTTGTTCAACTTTTGCGTTTTCGCAAAAATCTCCAATTAAATTTGGCGATGTTAGCATGGAAGACCTGGAAATGACCGAATGCGACATCGACCCGAGTGCAGCGGCAGTAGTGCTTTGTTCCTACGGCAGGTTCAATGCCGACCAGTTTAAATTTTACCACAATTACCGGGTTAAAATTTTCAAAAAAGAAGGTTACAACCTTGCTTCCAGAAAGTTTGCAACTTCCAACGAGTATAGTTTACGCGGGAAAACCTATAATCTTGTTGATGGAAAAATAGTTGAAGATAAGTTGAATTCAGATAATGTTTTCAGGGAAAAAATTACCGATTACAATTATATTCTGAATGTAGCCATGCCTAACGTGAAGGAAGGCTCCATTATTGACCTTGAAATTGTTTATGATGGCTTTCCGTCCAATTGGTATTTTCAGGAAGATATTCCAGTAAAATGGGCTGAATTAAGAATTGAACCACACCCATATTTGACCTTCAGGAAAAATGTTTTTGGTTACGAACCCATGGTAATTAACGAAGAAGGCAGGTGGGCAGTTGAAAACATTCCTGCGTTCAAAGAAGAACCCTTCATGGATTCCCGTGAAAATTACATTACTAAATTTGAATTCGACATCACATCAATTAGTGTTCCCGGCAGGTATTACGAAAACATTGCGAGTACATGGGAAGATGTTTCTGAAACTTTGATGGATGCTTCCAGGTTTGGCGAAATACTCAAAACTTCAACAACTTTAAATAAAACAGCCAAGGAAATTGATGAAATGTACCCAACGCAGGAAGAAAAACTAAAAGCTGCTATTGAATACGTTCATCAAGTTGAGTTTAATGGCCGTCGAAGGGTTGAGGCTTCTGAACAAACATTCAATACGGTGCTGTACAATAAAACCGGCAATTCGGCCGACATAAACCTCATGTTGATTAAGCTGTTGAATAAAATGAATTTTTTCGTTTACCCCGTAGTTTTAAGCACCAAAGAAAATGGTTTTCTATCTCCAATTTATCCCAGCTTAAATAAATTGGATTATGTAGTTGCCTACATAAAAATGGATGAAAATTATTATTTGGTTGACGCAACCGACAAACTGCTTCCCTACTACATGCTGCCCGAGCGATGCCTGAATTGGCGTGGCATCCTGGTGGATGATGAGTTGACACAATGGGTTGATTTGAATTCAAATAAAACAGATAAAGAACTTGTTTATTATGACCTGAAATTGGAAGAAGACAATTCATTTTCAGGAAAACTTAGTAACCGCAGAAATGATTATGCCGCTTATAAATTTAGAAAGAAGTATGGCGAATACGCAGGAATTGAAGATTACACAGCCTATTTACACGAAAAGAATCCGGGACTCACGATTTATGATGTTGATATTCAAAATCTGAACGATGTTTATTCTCCCATAATGGATAATTATACTGTAAAAATTGAGAACCAGGTTTATCAAATGGATAGCATTTTATACCTTGAATTAACTTTGTTTGAACAAATGGAGGAGAACCCCTTCAAGGCTGAAATAAGAAAATATCCGGTTGATTTTGCGGTTCCGATTGAGAAAAATGGAATTGTAAAAATCACAATACCTGATAATTATGAAGTGATGGAATTGCCTTCTCCTGTCAAGTTTGCACTAACCGATGATAAAGCAAGTTTCATTTATTCTATTTCACAAATGGGTAATATTATTTCATTGCAATACGCTTTAAAAATAAATAACACCCTCTTTGTTCTTGACCAATACAACGAATTGAAAGCCTTTTATAATGAAGTAATTAAAAAGGAAGCCGAGCCTGTAGTTTTAAAAATAAAAAGTAATGAAATATAAAGCTTGTCTTCTCGCAACTGGAATTTTTGTTTTAAACCTGCTCGCTTTGCCAAATCTTTTTGCGGCAGATGATAAGTATCCGGTTAACTCAATCCCTGAAAATTTAAGAAAATCGGCAAATGCAGTTATCCGAAACGAAACTTTGGTTTTCGATTTGAAATCGATTGAAAAAGCAACACTTAAACAAGAATATGCCATTACAATTTTTAATAAAAACGCCCTTTATAAATCATATTTTATCAGGCCTTATGATCAGTTTTCAAAAATAAAAAGCTTAAGCGGAGCCTTATATGATGCCGATGGTAAATTGGTAAAAAAATTCAAGCAGGAAGATATTCGCGATTTTAGCGCAAACGGTGGCGGATCTGTTTTTATTGATAACCGTGTAAAGGTAATTGACCCTGAATACCTGAAATATCCGTTTACTGTGGAATATTCTTTTGAAGTTGATTTTAACGGATTGTTAAATTATCCCGATTGGCAGATTTACGAAGATTATAATATTTCTATCGAAAAATCTTCGTTTACTGTTAAACAATCCCAGGACATGAAAGTCAGAATACGCGAGCTTAACATTGATTTTGAAGCTTCAAGAACCAATGCAGATGGCGAAGTTTGGATAAGCTGGAAAATTGAAAACAAACCGGCAATTGTGGAGGAACCTTTTAGCGATGAGCTGGAAAAAATATCACCGGCGGTTTTGCTGGCACCTTCTAATTTCCTTATTGATGGTTATGAAGGCAATTGCGAATCGTGGGAAAATTTTGGAAAATGGATTTATGAACTAAACCAGGGCAGGTCTGAGTTTCCTGAAACAACTAAACAAAAAATATCAGAACTTACTAAGGATGCAAATTCGGATTACGAAAAAGCAAGCATATTGTATCACTATTTGCAAGACAACACCCGTTATGTAAGTGTGCAGGTAGGCATCGGAAGCTGGCAACCCATGGAAGCCGAAGATGTTGACAAATATTCTTACGGCGATTGTAAAGCTTTGACCAATTATATGCAAGCATTGCTAAATGAAGCTAACATTCCATCCTATTATACTTTGGTGCGGGCAGGTAGAAATTCGACAGAAATATTCAGCGATTTTCCTTCCAATCAATTTAACCACGCAATTTTGTGTGCCCTGATTGATAACGACACAGTTTGGCTTGAATGTACCAGCCAGCGCCTACCCTTTGGATATATCGGCTCGTTTACTGACGACCGAGATGTGGTTATCATTAACGAAGAAGGCGGAAAACTTGTAAAGACAAAGACTTACACATGTAACGAAAACCAAAAAAACTGTACAGCTTCAATCCAGGTTGATGATGAGGGTAATTTAATGAGTTCAGTATTTACTGAATTCAAAGGTGTATTTTACGATGAGAATTTGCAAATACTGTTAAGCGACGACCACGATAAAGAAAAGCTAATCAGGGAAAAATTGCACCTGCCGAATTTTTATTTAGAAAAATATACATTAGATGAAAACCATGAAATGATTCCTTCAATAAACATAAACATGGACCTGGTGGTTGATGGTTATGGAAAAAAGTTTGGAAACAGGATGGCAATAAACCTGAACCTTTTAAACAAATTGGAAAAAATACCCTCATCAAAGGAAATTCGGAATTCAGAAATTGTAGCCAGGCGTTCTTTTGTTGAAAATGATACGGTAATTTATACAATTCCAGAAGGTTATGAGGTAGAAAAAGCTTCAGCTAACCGGAGCGTACAATCTGAATTCGGGGAATTTGAATCGACCATTTCAGTGGAAGGTTCAAACATTCAATATGTCAGGTATTTGAAAATAAACAAAGGTATTTATCCTCCCGATCATTATGAGCAATTTGCAGAATTTTACAATGCTGTCAAACATGGTGACGAAGACAGGGTGAT
>DATCTB010000167.1:0-4470 GCA_036568185.1 Bacteroidales bacterium
GAAAATTTTCCGGTTCAAAATCATCGGCATAGATTTTCCGGCACTCAACAATTAATTCAGCTTCTTTAAAAGTTGGCGCTGCAACTAGCGTTGAAGGGACAACCGTTAGTTTGGTTTCAGCAATTTTATCCCCATCTCTACCTGATTTGCTTCCCAAAATATTTAAGTCTTTTTTGTAAGATTTATTAAAAGAGGAAAGCGTAAAAGTGTCGTACTTTTCCATGAATTCGAAAGTAAACCGTGTTGGCCTGACTACGACAACCGCGATTGGCTTGTTCCACATAATTCCAAAATACCCCCATGAAACAGTCATGGTGTTAAAGTGTTTTTTCTCAAAATCACCGCTATAGAGCAAAAACCATTGCTTGTCCCACAGGTGATAAATTTTAGGAAGGAATTCCATTATTTTAATGCTTTCCATTTTTTTATTTTATTAATTAAAAAGAAGTCTAATGGAAATAATTTCCGGGCGGTTCACCGTTCGGATGGGCGGCCCCCAGCCTCCTGCTCCGCTTGAAACATAAAAGTGGGTATTTCCCAAAAGTTTATAGCCCCAACTCACTTCATAAACCATATCGGTAATATAATTGAAAGGCCACAATTGACCGTGATGGGTATGTCCAGAAAGTTGCAGGTCAACGCCATTTTCAACAGCAACATTTAATTTGAATGGTTGGTGGTCAAGCAAAATAATGGGTAGGCTTTTGTCCACATCTTCCACAATTTCACTGAGTTCTTTTCTGCTTTTCCGGGTAAACTGTTTCATCGTGAGGTCTTCGCGGCCAACCAGGTAAAAACTGCTGTCAACCAACACCACAGTATCATTTAGCAGTTTAACATTGTGCTCATTGAGGTATTTTTTGGCTTTGCCAACGCCACCAATATATTCATGGTTTCCGGTAACGGCATAAACACCGTATTTTGCTTTAAATTCTTTTAAAATTCCACCAACATTATTATTGATTACCGGAGCAATGTCTTCGTCGATAATATCTCCGGGAATGAGGATAATATCAGGCTTGAGCGCATTTACTTTTTTTACCAAAACCGAGAGATGCCTTTTTTCAATCGTAGTTCCAAGATGGATGTCGGAAAGGGCAACAATGTTCAATTCTTTTAATTTCCCGGCAGGTTTATCTACTTTTAATTCCAGGTTCCTTACAGCCGGAAACCAGGTGTTGATATGCCCCACAGCCACTATCAACGTGGTAATTGAAAGCACAACAATTGCCGTGATTTCCCTCGCCCTAACGGGATTATTGGTGATAAAAGCCGGAAAAATCCCAAACCAATGGTTGAGTACCCGAAGCAAATCAATTAAAACAATTTGCAACAGGAAATATACCATAAATGCCAGCCAAAATGAGCCAATCCAGATAAGAGTTGTTGATAAAATATTGACCGAAACCCGCTCAAGGAACCTGCCCGCAACGAATGCCGAAGCTAAAACAATTACGCTCACCACCAAAATTGTACGCAGCGACGAACCCGCAGGAATAGCTGCCAGCCCACGGCGCAGAATGTAGTAATTGATGGCCGCGTAAATAAGCAGCACGAGGCTGAAAAAGAAAATAAAACCGAAATTTTTCATAGTTTGAAATAAACAAGCGAAACTACTTTTTGTTCGCCAGGCGTTTTTTCATCATCGGAATGCTGATAAATAGAAATAGTAAGGTGATGGATAAAGGCCCAAAAATAGTCCACCAGTTTTCTGTATTAAATGCAAGTGCAAACAAGTACAAGCCCCACCAGAAAAGCATTTCGCCCACATAATTTGGATAAGGAATAATAGCCCAAACGCCTTTTTTCATTCGTTCATCTTTGTTGGTTCTGGTTATTAGGTGCCTCCTCAACTGGTTGTCGGCTGTGGCTTCGAGCCAGATAGCAAAAACAGTAATTGCAATAGCGAAAACTGCAATAAACTGCGTTATTTCATCTGGGCTGTAAAGTGTGTAATACACTGGTACCAAGCCCATAAAAACCCAAATAGTTGGCATTAGATGTATCCCCAAAAAACTGACCGGCCAATAGAATATCCCGGTTTTGTTTTTAATGTCTTTATACCTCCAGTCTTCATCTTCCAGGTTGTTCCACCTCAACAGCCAGTTTACGGTCAGGCGAATTCCCCAAATAATAATCAGCCCAGCCATGATAAACTTCAAAGGGTCCATTTCTAAAATGCTTCCGCTGTTAATCATCCAATAGAGAACAATCGAGACAGGAACAACGCTCCAGTAAGGGTCATAAATACTCGAATTTTTGTAAATAATACTGAAAATAAACACCACGATGGTTGCTACAAAATCGGCAATACCTACTCTCACCAGTGCATTTTCTGATGGGTAGTAAATAGCAGTGACAACCGCAACTACCAGTGCCAGTAAATAGATGAGCGTAATCTTAAAAAGGTCTTTTGCTTTTTGGTTCATTTTTTCCGTTTTGTGGAGGCAAAAATACTATTTTATTGGGCTGTTATCAATTTGCAAAACAATACCTTTACATTTTCAATTACAAATCCATTTCATGTTCATAATCGCTGACAAACGGATTCCTAAACCTGCTTTACTGATATTGTCCGAATTCGGAAAAATCATCCTTTTTTCTTCTGAAGGCATCGCCTACCCTTCCATTTCCTGTCACCCTGATATTTTTTTTGTACTAACTGGAAATGAGCTTGTAGCAGCGCCCAACCTTCCGGTGGAAATGAAAAATATTTTGCAAAAAAATAAAATTCATTTTGAAGAAGGAAACACCAAAGTTGGCGGCACCTACCCGCAAACCGCTGCTTATAATGCAGTTATTACCAACGAATTTATCATTCATAACATAAAAATCACAGATTCAATTTTGCTATCGCGAAATGAAAAACTTGAGAAAATCCACGTTAATCAAGCCTATACGCGATGCAATTTGCTGGCTTTGAAAGAAAATAATTTCATTACTTCTGACCGGGGAATTGAGAAAGTTATGAGAAAGCGGGGGCTTCCCGTTCTTTATATCAATCCTGAAAAAATTATCCTACCGGGAATGAAAAACGGTTTTTTCGGCGGTTGTTGCGGAATCTCCGGCAATACCATTTTCATTATCGGAAACCTCGATTTTATTAAAGAAGGAAAAATTGCCAGAAAATTAATTACCGATTTGGGTTACGAACTACTCGAACTATATGATGGGCCGCTGTTTGATGGGGGAAGCTTGATAATCCTTTAAAAGCAACTATTTTATAAGAAAATCAAAAACATTTTCAGGATTTATTGTTTCAAACCCTGCTTCAGTATATTGCTTTCTAAAAGCTACCGGAGCTGTTGTTTTTTTATCGCTTGTTTTAAATTCATAAGCCTTGATTGTTGTTCCGTTTTCTTCAATTAAATCTATTTCCTGCTGGTCATAAGTCCGCCAGAAGTAGAAATCTGAAAATGTTTGAGCATAAATTTGTTTTTTAATTCTTTCTGAAATACAAAAGTTTTCCCACAATTGGCCTTTATCATCGCGCAAATCAAATTGGCCGAACCTGGAAATAATTGAATTCCGAATTCCATTATCCCAAAAATAAAACCTGGGTGATTTTGAAATTTCCTTTCTCAGATTGCGGCTAAACCCATATAACCTGAAAATAATAAAAGCTTTTTCCAAAATGTCCAGGTAACGCTGAATTGTTTTAACCGTAGTTTGAAGAGTATTTGCCAGTTCGTTATATGAAACATCGTTTCCTATTTGAAAAGCCAAATTCCTCAGCAAGTTCATCACAAAAAGGCTGTCCTTCAAATTATCAAGTTGCAAAACGTCTTTTAGCAGATAACCATTGCGTATTCCCTCAAGAGTAGCTCGTTTATCTGTCTCGCTTTCAGCTAGAAACACTTGAGGATAAGACCCAAAAACAAGTAAAGATGGCAATTGATGGGTAAGTGAAAGGTAATCGCCGGTAATTTCAGCAGCCGAAAAAGGGTAAAGTTCCCAAAACCTTGAGCGGCCTGTAAGTGGTTCACCCACTTTGTTTCTCAAGTCGAACGAAGCTGAACCGGTCACAAATACACTCACACCAGGGTTTGTGTCCACAAGCAATTTCAGGTTTTTCCCAATTTCAGAAATGCTCTGTGCTTCATCAATAAACACGTAGTCATAGCCTGCTACTAAGTTTTCAAGTACAGACTGCCTTTGAGAAGAAAGTAGGGCAGCCACATCATAATCTTCGCCGTTCAGCTGCAATATTTTTTTTGAAACAAGTTTTTCGCTTATTTGTTTCAAAATGATGGTTTTGCCTGTACGTCTTGCACCAAACAATACTGTTACATGCCCAGGCTTTAAATCAGCAATTAATGAATCTTCAATAATTCGTTTTAACATAATTATAATATATTGGGTACACAAATTTACGTAAATTTGTGTACACTGGTATATAAAATTATCAAAATGTTATTGTTATCAAAATTTATTTAGAAAAAAACCCACCTCATTCGAAACGCAATACAC
>DATCTB010000168.1:0-3369 GCA_036568185.1 Bacteroidales bacterium
ACCATGATTGCTTTGGTAAAAAAGTATGACAATACCCGCCCAATCACAATGGTCAGTGACAACAAGTTTTCTTCACCCTGGCGGCATTTTGATTTTTACGATTTTCACGCCTGGAATTATGGCCGGCGCTATCTTCCTGCCCGTGAACTGGATACAACCAAATCAGTTATTATTTCCGAATCAGCTTCCACGCTTAGCACACGAGGGTTTTATGAGTTACCGCTACCTGAAAAGAAAACTGATTTCACCCAATCGCTACAAGTCAGCTCTTACGACCTGAACGCACCCGACTGGGCTGAAATTGCCGATGATGATTTTATGTGGCAGCAGGAAGACACCTATGTTGCCGGAGAATTTGTCTGGACTGGCTTTGACTACCTCGGCGAGCCAACTCCGTATAATGATGAGGCAGTAAAAGCAGGTTTCATCACCCAGGAACAAAGTGCAAAAAGCTCATATTTCGGAATTGTAGATTTGTGCGGAATCCCCAAAGACAGGTATTATTTGTATAAAAGTCATTGGCTGCCTGAGGAAACCACTGTCCACATCTTACCACACTGGAACTGGGAAGGAAAAGAAGGAGAAAATATCCCGGTATTTGTTTACACCAATGGCGATTGTGCCGAACTGTTCTTAAACGGAAAATCATTGGGCAAGAAATGCAAAAAACCTGATTCAGAAAATTCTGCCGAACGATTTAGGTTAATGTGGAATGATATTGTTTACCAACCTGGCGAATTAACTGTTGTTGCATACAAATCAGGTGAAAAAATTGGCGAATCAAGTGTTAAAACTGCCGGAAAACCTTATCGACTGCGCCTTACTTCTGATAGAACAGAATTAAAAGCAAATGGCGAGGATTTATCCTACATTTTAGTGGAGGCTGTAGATAAAAATGGAAATCTTTGTCCACTGGCTGACAATTTGATTCATTTTTCAATTAAAGGCCCGTCTGTAATTGAAGGGGTTGGCAACGGAAATCCTCAATCCCTCGAACCTTTTATTTCGAATGAGTGCAGACTATTTTTCGGAAAAGCAATGCTCATAATCAAAACCAAATTTCAAACACCAGGAAAATTAGAGGTTAAAGTATCTACTGAAAAAATGAAACCGGCAAAAGTTAGTTTGACATCCAAATAAAAATAATTTATGAAAACTTATAAATATGGGTTTTCAGGGTTTTTTAACAAATTTTTTTCAAGCAATATTCCAATGCTGGAAAGGTGGAGCGAGAATTAATTATGCATCTCCTTGAGAAATTGACTTGCTTAAATCGAACCTTTTTCACACTTAATTTAGAAATAAACTAATTTGAACATGTTTCAATATTAATTGTTTATATTTTTGAAGCAACTAATAACCACTAAAAAAATAATTATGAAAGAAAATTTCCTTTTTAGGATTAAGCTGACATTTAGAGCGCTTATTCCATTACTCACCGTACTTTTATTAGTACCAAATGCTTTTGCGCAAAAAGCACAGAAACAGCCTAATATCCTTGTCCTGTGGGGCGACGACATTGGGCAATCCAACATCAGTGCCTATACCAAAGGCATGGTTGGTTACACTACTCCTAACATTGACAAAATCGCCAATGAGGGAATGATATTTACAGATTATTATGCTGAACAAAGCTGTACAGCAGGCCGCTCATCTTTTATTCTGGGCCAAAGCGTATTCAGAACTGGATTAAGCAAAGTGGGGATGCCAGGTGCAAAAGAGGGTATTTCGACTGAAGACCCTACGATTGCAGAACTCCTTAAACCTCTTGGTTATGCAACAGGTCAGTTTGGTAAAAACCACCTGGGTGACAGGGACGAACATTTGCCTTCCAACCACGGTTTTGACGAATTCCTGGGCAACCTATATCACCTGAATGCTGAAGAAGAACCAGAATTGCCTGATTATCCGAATCCTGAAGAATATCCTAATTTCAAAGAAAAATATGGCCCGCGTGGCGTTATTCATTCATACGCAGGTGGTGATATTGAGGACACAGGGCCCCTGACTAAAAAACGGATGGAGACTGTAGATGATGAAACCAGCGATGCGGCCATTGAATTTATCAAAAAAGCAGTTAAAGAAGGCAAGCCCTTCTTCGTTTGGTGGAACGGAACCCGAATGCATTTCAGGACACATGTGAAACCTGAACTGAGAGGAATTTCAGGCCAGAATGAATATGGAGACGGGATGGTGGAGCATGACATGCACGTTGGCAAATTTTTAAAATTGCTTGATGATTTGAAAATTGCGGACAACACAATCGTCTTCTATTCAACTGATAATGGACCACATAAAAATACCTGGCCCGATGCAGGCATCAACCCTTTCCGCAGTGAAAAAAACACCAATTGGGAAGGTGGCTGGCGTGTACCTGCCATGATCAGATGGCCGGGACAAATAGAGCCAGGCTCTGTGTCGAACGAAATAGTTTCGGGTATGGACTGGATGCCCACTTTTCTTGCTGCCGCCGGACAGGATGACATTAAAGAAAAACTGCTTGATGGTTATACAATTAAAAACAAAACCTACAAAGTGCACCTTGACGGCTACAATATCCTTCCAATGTTGAAGGGTGAAGTGAAGAAAAGCCCACGTATTGAGTTATTTTATTTTTCTGATGATGGCGATTTAATTGCATTGCGTTATAAAGACTGGAAATTTGTATTTATGGAACAAAGAGCACCAGGCACCTTGCTGGTTTGGGCTAATCCATACACCCCGTTGCGTTTACCGATGATATATAATCTTCGACAGGATCCATATGAATTTGCCTCTATCACATCTAATACTTATTACGACTGGTTGCTGGATCATGCGTTTATGCTAGTGCCCGTTCAGGATGTTGTTGCACAGTTTCTCGGAACATTCAAAGAATATCCACCACGAATGAAAGCAGCTAGCTTTAGTCTTGACAAAGTGATGGAAGAACTTTCAACTCCGATTAGCCATTAAGGTTTGGAATTAAATGTTTTTTATAGAAAAAGGGCGGTCAGAGACCGCCCTTTTTTGTTTCAATAATTAATAATTATTTTAGTTATTAAAATGAATTAAACAACTTACCATGTCATCATCAAACGCTTGGCTTCAGCTTCAAGGTCCTCGTATGACTTTCCTTTAACTGATACGGCAACGCCCTGGATCTTGCCACCCGTGAATGTGCCCGGGGCATTGTAAAGCGAACTGACTGCATCTTCGCTGTCGTAGCCAACGCAGAGGCCTTCTCCCGAGAAGGCAAACTTGCCAGGCTGGGTGCGCATCTTACCGGAAGCTACCACCTTTTCATCGATATAAAGCTTGGTCTCACCAAGAGACTCGCCATGCTCGCCTCCGCCGGTCCTGTCGAACTCCATCCCCACGGTGTATTTA
>DATCTB010000169.1:0-2311 GCA_036568185.1 Bacteroidales bacterium
ACCCACTGAAGGAAAATTACGAAAAACCGGCAATCATCATCGCCAACCACCAGTCGCATATTGATTTGATGCTGATGATGCTCTTGCACCCGAAAGTGTTGATTCTGACAAACCGAAGAAATTATACGCACCCATTTTACGGAAAAGCCCTGCAGTACGCCGATTTTATCCCGTCTGATATGGGTTATGAAGATATGCTGGGCGAATTGAAAGAACTAATTAATGACGGCTATTCTTTTATGATTTTCCCGGAAGGGCACCGCAACGACGACGGAAAAATCAAGCGCTTCCACCAGGGTGCTTTTTACCTGGCTGAAAAACTGCATGTTGATATTCTCCCCATCATTATTCATGGGCAAAACCAGTTGCTGAAAAAAAGTGAATTTTTCCTGAAACGGGGCAGCATAACCACCAAATTCCTTCCAAGAATTAATATGTCAGAACATACATTCGGAAAGGATTTACGTGAGCAAACAAAAGGCATAAACAAATGGTTTAGAAAAGAATATGCGCTTGTTCGTGAAGAATTTGAAACGGTAGATTATTGGGCTGATTACATTAAAAAGAATTTTATTTACAAAGGCCCGGTGCTGGAATGGTACACGAAAATTAAAATTGGGCTGGAAGATAATTACCGGGTTTTCAACGAAATAATTCCACGCGAATGCACCATCACCGACCTGGGCTGTGGCTACGGCTACCTCGATTTTATGCTTTGTCTGGTTTCCGAAAAACGAACTGTTCAAGCCATTGATTATGATGCTGAAAAAATTGCGGTAGCCAATAACTGCGCCATCAAAACGGACAAAATTGAATTCATAGCTGCCGATATCACACAGGTAGAATTGCAACCTTCTGATGTTTTTATCCTGAATGATGTGTTGCATTATTTACCAAAAAAACAGCAAACCGAAACGATTGAAAAATGCCTTCAGAAAACCAATGCGGGCGGAATGATTATCATCCGAGATTCAGACACCACATTGAAAAACAGGCACCTGGGGACACTCCTTTCTGAATTTTTCTCCACTAACCTTGGCTTCAATAAAACTGCCAACAAACTGGAATTTGTCTCACGGACAATGATAGAAGAGTTGGCGAAATGCCACAAGCTGCAACTTGAAATTATCGACAAGAAGAAGATGAACTCTAACCTCATTTACTTGCTTAGGAAGTAGTTATTGGTTATTGGTCATTCGGTGGTCATTCGGTGGTCATTCTTTGTAGAAAATCCGAAATCTCAAATCCGCAATCCGAAATGACAAACCGTAATTCGTAATTATGCTTGCCTCCTCAATAATATTATTTAATTTCGTGTCAAATAAATAACCTGCAAACATCTATCTATGAGTTCCCAAATTATCCGAAAATGCAGTTTCTGCAAAACTCCCCTCAAACATACTTTTATCGACCTCGGAATGCAGCCTCTGTGTGAGGATTTGCTAAGTGCAGAAGAAACCAGCCAAATGGAGCCACATTACCCGCTGCATGTGTTTACTTGCGAAAAATGCTTTTTGGTGCAGGTTGAGGAGCTGGTTGCCCCATCTGAGATTTACAAAGACTATGTGTATTTCTCTTCCTATTCAGATTCGTGGCTGGCACATGCCAAAAAATACACCGGTTTGATGGTGGAAAAATTCAAGCTGGGCAAAAATAGTTTTGTGGCTGAAATTGCCAGCAATGACGGTTATTTGCTGCAATATTTTACCGAAAAAAACATCCCTGTATTGGGTATTGAACCCGCCGCCAATGTGGCTGAGGTGGCAATTAAAAAAAGAAATATTCCTTCAGAAATCGTGTTTTTTGGAGTTGAAACTGCCAAAAAACTAAAGCAAAAATACGGACAGCCTGATTTGCTGCTTGGAAACAATGTGCTGGCGCACGTGCCCGATATCAACGACTTTGTAGGCGGGATGAAAATTTTCCTGAAACCGGGCGGCGTGATAACGATGGAATTCCCTCATTTGCAGCGCCTGATTGAACAAAACCAGTTTGACACCATTTACCACGAACATTTTTCCTATTTGTCGTTCACAACCGTCAACACCATTTTCAAGCATTACGGGCTCACGCTTTGGGATGTTGAAGAGTGGGCTACACACGGCGGTTCGCTGCGCATTTATGCAAAGCATGAAAATGACACAACAAAGCCAATAACGGAGCGGGTTAACGAATTGCTGGAAAGAGAAAAGAAACTGGGATTTGGCACCCTCGAATATTACAGCAATTTCACTGAAAAAGTGAAAGAAACAAAACGGAAAATACTGGAGTTTTTAATTGCTGCCAAACGGGAAAACAAACAGGTGGTTGG
>DATCTB010000170.1:0-4520 GCA_036568185.1 Bacteroidales bacterium
GAAACTTATCTCAACAAAACTTTGCAAAACCAGCGATATTGGCGTAAACGAAAACCTGTTCGGCGGAATCATGCTTTCATGGCTTGACGAAGCCGGTGGAATTATGGCTTCATGCGTTAGCCATTCACCAAATGTGATTACTTTAAAAATGGATGAAGTTGTGTTTAAAAAACCGGTGAAAGTGAAACAGCAAATCAGAATTTATGGGGAAGTGGAAAAAACAGGAAAAACATCGGTTTCACTTTATCTCGAAGCTAGAAGAAACGACCTGATTAGTGATGAGGAAGAAGTAGTTTGCTCCACCAAAATGTTGTTCGTAAAAATTGACGAATGGGGAAAGCCTTCGCCGATTCAATAAAAATAAATATTTAAAAATTTAGCCACGAATGCACGAATTTAAATCGAATATATCAGTTAAAAACTTTATTCGTGCATTCGTGGCATTTCTTATTCCTTTTCAAAAAACTGCTCATAGGGCGGATAAAATAGTTTCTTTTTGGCCACTTCCGGTGGAAAGGTGAAGTAGGTAATATCGCTTTGTGCGCAGAGTTTCCCGTCGGGGCAGAAAAGTTTGACATGGACATCCACCAGGTTCCGGCGCTGGCCGGTAAGGCGGGCAACGAGTTTGATTTTTCCCTTATCTGTAGGAACTGAGCGCAGAAAACGGCTTGTTAAATTGGAAGTTACCCCTGAAGTTTTCACCTTTACCTGCACCAGCCAATATCCAATTTCGTCCATCAAAGTTGCCTGGATGCCGCCATGAAGAACGTTGAAAAAGCCTTGCATAAAATCTCGTGGTTCCCATTCTGAAACCAGCTCGTCATCTTCTTCAACAAATGTCATTCGCAGGCCGTGCGGGTTGTCAGGCGAACAGCCAAAACACTGGTAGCCGTCATATTGGGTGTAGGGATTGAGGATTTTGCGTTTCATTTTTCCTCTCCATTTTTAAAAGTTACTTCCTTTTCCACTTTTCCGTCTTCCCTGTATTCCACCCAAACCCCATCTTTCGCATTTTTACTGAACTGCCCTTTTGTCTTCAATTTCCCGGTAGGGTAATATTCGTTGTAAGGTCCGCTGGCGATATTGTTTTCGAACATTTGCTCCACTTTCACAATGCCATCGGAATAATATGTTCGCTGCCAGCCTTCAAATTTTCCCAATTTGTAGGTATAAACAGCCACCAGGTGGTTCTCGGTATCGTACCATTTGGCTTCGCCATCGCGCAGGCCGTTTACATAACTGCTTTCTTCTTGCAGGCCTCCCCTTTCGTAATACACTTTCCTCAGGCCATTTAAAGTTCCGTTCGAAAAATTTTCTTCGAGTTGCAGTTTGCCGCCAACATTAAATTGAAGCCGCTGGCCATCCAGGCTGTCGTCAACGTAATATTCCTGCTCTTCCAAAATTCCCCTTTGATTAAGCTTCACACGCAAGCCATTTCGTTTGCCGTCTTTATAATTTTCAATAATATGCACTTTGCCGTCTGAATAGGCTGTAATCCAATTCCCGGTCATTTTGTAATTTTCAAAATAGCCACTGATTTGAATTCCACCATAATTCATTTTGAAATAACCGTTCTCCACCGTGTCGGGGATAATGTTTGAAATGTCCTGGGCCGGTAAAATTCCAGTAAATAATAAAAAGACTAATACGAAGAGGATGTTTGTTTTCATTTTTTTTTATTTAAAAAAACAAAAATAAGGTTTTGAGCGGGGTTGGTGAAAGTTTGGCTCTTTTTTTATCATGAAGTAACCTCGCCAGTGAATTAAAAACCTAAAAGAAAACAAAGATTTCAAAGATTGCCGCCCCTATTTCGCCGGCTCGCATTTGGGCTTTGCTTTTTCACGGAAGTTTAATTGCGAGAAGCCTTTGACTAAGCAATCCTGGTGATTTCGGATTTTAAAACACAATCTTATAGCTCAAATAAGGAAGGACAATTGCCAGTTCCTGTGGCACTGCATACTTATCGGCATAATCGTAAGCAAAACCAAGCAACTCGGTTTGCATGGTAAGGTTTTTGGCCTGGATATTGAAATTATGCGAAACTTTAGGCCTGTTAATCCGGTAATTGATTGATAAATCGAGGTAGTAATTGGTATTCCATTTTTCGGCATAAAGCAGGTTCATGTCGTAAACCACGGCACTTGCAGCTTGCGAGGCTTCCTGGTTTGGTGGCGTATAAGGTGTTCCGCCCAAAACGGTAAACTTCCCGTTTACACTGATGAAATTGCTTTGCCCAATTTTCCATTCCTTTCCACCCAGCAGGTTCAACACATAATTCTGGTTTAGCCGGGTATTGCGCTCAATCCCATCACCACCTTTGTATTTCGATTCGTAAATTGAAGCCGTTGCCATATAATAATAGCCCTTGTTCATGAAGCGCTCAAAAGTAAAATCAATACCATAATTGATGCCGGTTCCGGAGTTATCCAGGGCTGAGTTAAAATACATTTCATTTTGGTAATTAATCATCGAAAAAGAACTGTCGGGAGAAACGGGGACATCGTACAACAATTGCACATATGGCTCCACTTTAAAGTGCATGTTTGGGTTGAGGAGCCAATCGTAAGCCAGCACAAAATGGTGGGCTTTGGTAATTTCAAGGTTTTTATTTGACAAGGTTTCAATGCCATCCACAGGAATTTCAATCAGATAAATACGCAGCGGTTCGATGCGGCTGTGTTTTCCGTAAGCAATACCAAAACTTTGTGTTGCCGAAGCCTGCCACTTAAAACTGATTCGCGGGTCGATGGCAAAATTGCCATTCAATCCAAAATACAGAAAATTGACACCAGCGTTCATGCTTAGTTTCTCGCCCATTTGCACCAGCGACTGGCTAAATGCCTGGAAAGTGAACGTATTCCCTTGTTCATTCATTTTAAAATCAAACGTATCCTGAATTGCAGGGTCTGAATTGGCAAGGCCATTATAATTAAACCAATTTTCGCTGAATAATATTCCTGTCCGGTTGGTATGCCTTGCCCCAAACTTGTGGTTTAGTTCTGTTTTTAATTTTATAGAATAATTTTTTTCAAAAACATCTGAAACAAGAGTATTCACCAACAACGAATCGAGCTGCCCCGAAACATTGGAGTTGGTATAGCCCGAAAACGAAAGAGAGGAAGACAACAAAGATTTTTTACCTAAAATTAATTTATGGTTCAAGCCTGAGGCAGTCAACCCGTAGGTTATCTTATATTGCGTATTGTCCCACGATGTTGTCCAATCTGCCGGAGGGTCAGAGGGCTCCTGTGCAATCCTTCCATAACCGGTCAAACTCCACAAAGAAAAAACACCTGCTTTTTTTGTTGGGAAATTCATATTGAAAGAAAGGTCGGTATAATCCGGAAGCCCAGTTTCAATCGGCATAATATTTTGCAAAATGCTAAAAGTTGACACCCTGAAATTAGCAACGTAAGTGGAGCCGCCACCTTTTTGAAAAGGGCCTTCAGCAGCAGCTTCCACACCATACGAACCTATCAGGAAACCAAATTTCCCTTCATCGGGGTTACCAGTCCGGAAATTGATATCGAAAACGCCCGACAAAACATTTCCATATTCAGCAGGGAAAGCACCACTAAAAAAATCGGAATTTGCCATCATAAACGGGCTAAACATAGAAACCACGCCCCCGCCATTGAATGCAAAAGCAAGGTGGTTGGGAACCGGGATTTCCATACCTTCCAGGCGCCATAAAATCCCTTTTGCCGGGTTTCCGCGAATTATAACTTCATTGTTATCAATTGAACCAGAAGTTACACCGGCAAACGAAGAAGCAAGGCGTGAAAAATCTTCCATACTTCCCGCGAAACGCTGTGCTTCATCCAATGAAATTGAACGAGCCGAAAGCAGCGCCATGCTGTTAACCGTTTGTTCCTTAACCAACTTATCTTTTATTTCAACCTCATCGAGGCCGGTAACCAGTTCATTCATCGGAACTTTCAAGTTTGGCATTTCAGCCGTGCCAACCAGCACATCGGGTAATTTATAATCTTCATAGCCAACATAACTTACCAGCAAACTAATACGGCCAACAGGGATACCCGGCAGGCGAAAGTTGCCATCAGAGTCGGTAACCGTACCTATTACAGGGTCAGAGCCTATTACAACCACAGTAGCGCCAGGCAAAGAAAACTGGATTTTAGCATCGAATACTTTGCCGGTAACGGTTTGGGTGATAGGCTGTGATATGGCATATATTTGGAGGAAAATTGAAAAAAGGATAATAAAGTACTTCGTTATACTTGACATAAATTCTGTTTAAAAATTTAAAAAAAACCGGCCGGTTAAGCAGTGCGTGAATGAATCATTCAGTTTAAGGACAGATTAAAAATTGAAGGGTTGCAAAAATAAATACACCTGGTGCCATCTTCATCAAGAATAATTATCTTTGGCTGAAACACTAAATTCAATCTCACTAAAAACTTTTCAAAACATGAACAACAAATCAATCATCAATATAAAGCCACTTGGTTTTCCATGGGAAACCCAAAACCCTTTTCTGTTTTGCGCCTATCATGCTG
>DATCTB010000171.1:0-2304 GCA_036568185.1 Bacteroidales bacterium
GATAATAGTTTTATTTTCCAAAAAGAAGTTTAGCTTGCTCAACAATTACGCTTTCATCCTGCAGCATCATGCAATTAAAGTGGCGTTTTGGGCATTTTGAATAACCCAGCTTGCTGCATGGGCGGCATTTCAGGTTGTTTACTTCAGAAATAAAAGATAATTCTTCACTTCCCGGCAAGTAAGGATACATCCCAAACTGAGGGACTGTGTTTCCCCAAATGCTGATGATGGGTTTGTTGAATGCCGCTGCAATGTGCATCAAACCTGTGTCGTTTGTAATTACCAAATTTGATTGCCTGATAAGCGAAGCCGACTGGTTGAGGTTTAATTTTCCACACAAATTATAAACCTCAGCTTTTGAAGTACTTTTTAATTCTTCCTCCCTCCCCTTGGGGGTGGGCTGGGGTGGGGTGATATTTTCCAATACTTCTTCCCCCCTTTCCACATCTTCCTTTCCGCCCAACAAAACAACAGGAAATTCTAATTTTGAAATCACTGAACTCATTTTTTCAGGAGGAAAAATCTTGGTATTGTGCCTGCCACCGGTCACAAAAGCAACAAACCCACTTTGAATTCCCGGTAGGAATTTCTTTAATTCAACTTCATCTTTTTCAGGAATAAAATAATCGAGCCCAAGCCAGTCATTTTTTACACCTAATTCTTTAACTGCTTCAAAATACCGGTCAACAATATGAATTTCAGGAAGGTGATTGATATTAAAATTAACCAACAACCATTTTTCTTTGTTTAATTTTGGAAATGAAGCAGAAGGTTTCCCCAAAATTCTTCTAACTTTTATTGACCGGAGGTTTTTTTGCAAATCAACCACAAAATCAAAATTTTCCTTTTTCAGTGAATCAATAATTTCAGAAGTTTCCTTTTCAAAAAAATGAACTTTATCAACGTTCGGATTGTTTTGATAAATGAAAGCGTATTGTTTCTTTGTCAGAATATGCAACTCACAGGCGCTTTGTTGCTTCAAAGCCCTGACAACGGGCGTTGTCAGTACGATATCGCCTATGGAACTGAACCTTATGAGGAGAATTTTTTTCAAAAACCGGATGTTTCGGGCAAAGTTAAACAAACTGAATCATTACCTTTGATGGAACGAAAATTTTCTAAAAACTATATACAATGTCATTAACTCCAACCAAATCAATACCTCTGGGCTTTGCTGCCCCAGATTTTCAACTGCCCGATGTGGTGAGCGGAAAACCGATGAAACTACATGATATTCAAGGAAAAAAAGGGACGCTGGTGATGTTTATTTGCAACCATTGCCCTTATGTGAAACATGTGATTCATGAACTGGTAAACATTGGCAACGAGTACATTCCAAAAGGAATAGGCATGGTTGCCATCAGTTCGAACGACGTGGCGAATTACCCTGACGACAGCCCGGAAAAGATGAAAGAATTGGCTCTTTCTTTAAAATTTCCTTTTCCTTATTTATATGATGAAAGCCAGGAGGTAGCTAAAGCCTACGATGCTGCCTGCACCCCCGATTTTGATTTGTTTGATGCTTCGGGAAAATGCGTTTACCGCGGGCAGCTTGATGGCTCAAGGCCAGGAAACGATATTCTGGTAAGCGGAAAAGATTTGCGGGCAGCACTTGAATTGGTTTTAAAAGGAAAAAAAGTGCCTGAAAACCAGTTTCCGAGCGTTGGCTGCAATATCAAATGGAAGAAATAAACCGTTTACCTGAATTGGTAAAACACTGAAAAAACCAGTGAATCGTTGAACTGCCCATAGCCCCAAAAACGCCAGACATCGCCGGTAACATTGTCTTGCCGAATGTTTAGCAATGAATTATTTGTCCTGAAATCGATACCGAAATGGTCGGTGATAAAATACCTGATTCCGAAATTTATTTGTAAAGTAACCGCAACGGGCTCATTGTTGTTGAATTCGGTTTCGCCATTATATTCTTCAAAATAGCCAATATTGAAACCCAGCGATGGCCCTGCCTCAAAAATCCATTTTTTAACTTTATACTGATATAAAAGTGGGAGTTCGACATAGTTCAGCCTTAAAATATAGGAAGTAAAATTGTTGGTTGAATCAGGGTTTTCGCGGCTTCCTTTTTGAAAATAAGTCAGTTCCATTTGCAAAAGCGAGTGTTTCCCAAGTTCAAGGTTAACAAAGCCGCCACCAAATATGCCTGCTTTGTGGTATCCGGAATAGGTATCGCCTGCCACCTGGCTACCAACCAAACCCAAAGTTGCACCGCCATGAAATTTCTGGGCTTCTGCTTTCGGAGAACTAAAAAGCAAAACAATAAATAAGCTTAAGAAAAGAAAGAAA
>DATCTB010000172.1:0-4597 GCA_036568185.1 Bacteroidales bacterium
ATTAACAAAGGAAATTTTAATTTTTCAAAATCAAAATAAGCAACCGATGCTTCAGCTTTCAGTATTTCTCCACCAGTATTTTCAAATACAAGCGGTGTTAACTTTAGTGGAAGAGAAATGCTCTTTTTGCGCAAATGCCATTTCCGTTTATGAATCATTTTTTTCGCTTTTTCCCGTAAAATTAATTGGTCACGATCAACAAGAACCTGGTGATTGTCTGACATAAACACTTTCCCAACTTTTTGTTCCAGCAATGCTGAAAAAATCTCACTCGCCACCGTTCGGTTAAAACCAAAATCCCTTAGTAAATAAAATAACCAGACTGCTGAATGATCAAGTTCCAGCAATGAGATTTTTGGAATTATGTATTCTTTTTTTCTTTTTAAAAAAATGTTTTGCTTCTTTTCTTCGATGAGTTGTTTCAGCAATATTTCATCTTCAGCAAGATATTCCAGGCTATTGTCCAGGGTTTTCTGGAAATTATTCGCCAACTTTTCAATTTCAGGTAAAATATTGTGCCTGATTCGGTTACGCAGATAGTTATCTGAAGAATTGGATGAATCTTCCCGAAAGTTAAGTTTATTTTCTATGGCACATTTTTCAATTTCCGCCCTGCGGGAAAACAGCAAAGGCCTGATAATTTTACCACGTTTTACCGGCATCCCTTTCAGGCCCGAAACTCCTGAGCCCCGAAACAAATTGATAAAAAAGGTTTCGGCCTGGTCATCAAAATGATGCGCTACTGCAATGTGATTATAACTATGTTTTTCGGCCAGTTCGTCAAACCACTCGTAACGCAGGTTTCTGGCAGCTTCCTGGATGCTCAAGCCGGTTTCTTTAGAATATTTTTTGGTATCAAATTTTTTAACAAAGAAATCAAGTCGGTGTTTTAAACAAAGTTCTTTTACAAACTGTTCATCTTCATCAGATTCAGCGCCACGCAATGAAAAGTTACAGTGGGCAACGGCAATTTGAAAGTTGGTTTTGGAAAATAAATCAAGCAGCACTACAGAATCCATTCCTCCGCTGACGGCAACGAGGATTTTATCGCCAGGAAGGCAAAGTTGTTGTTGCTCGATAAACTGCCTAAATGCCTCAATCATAGAACAAATGTAAAAAAAGCAATGACGCCAAATAAAAAAAGCTACCCTGTCGGATAGCTTTCTCCATAATTTTAATGCAAAACCTATTCAATCAACCAGGTATTGCCGGTGGAAAGCAAATCGTCAACTTTTTTCAAAGGTGAGCGCTTTTTTTCAAGTTCAACTGATTCCCAAACTGCATCTTCAAAAGTCTGGGATTCAACCGCCCGAATGATTCCCAAAGCTGACGGGAATGTTGGTGGTTTCATATTCGCAAGCATAACATGGATACCGGGTTCAGGAGTAGATGGATCGTGAATGAGCAAATCTTTTTCAGTTATTCCATTTTCACCAATTTTTACAACTTCAAGCTGAGTTCCTTTCAGCACCAATCCTTTTTCATTATCTTTTCCGAAAATCATTGGTTTTCCGGCTTCAAGGAAAATCTGGTTATCGTCTTTTGTTTCGCGTGAAGTGATTAAGCCATGAATCGCGTTATTGAAAATAATGCAATTGGTAAGGATCTCAACTATCGAAGTTCCTTTGTACTGGGCTGCTTCCAGGAAGACCTGCGTCATCATTTTGGGGTTGGTATCCACCACGCGTGCAAAGAATTTTCCACGTGCACCAATCACCAGTTCACCAGGATTGAAGGGCACTTCGTAGGTTCCCTGTGGTGAAGTTTTCGTTTTTGAACCCTTAGGTGTAGTCGGCGAAAACTGGCCTTTTGTCAATCCATAAATTTTGTTGTTAAAAAGCAAAACATTTATGTCAGGATTGCGCCTTGCCAGGTGAATAAAGTGGTTTCCGCCAATAGCCATCGAGTCACCGTCGCCGGTAATCATCCAAACGCTTAATGCCGGGTTGGCCAATTTGATGCCGGTAGCCAAAGCAGCAGCACGCCCGTGAATTCCGTGAATTCCATAGGTATTCATGTAATAGGGAAAACGTGAGGAACAGCCAATTCCGGAAACAACTACAAAATCTTCTTTAGGTATTCCCAATTGCGGAAAAACACTTTCAACAGATTTCAATATAGCATGGTCGCCACAACCTGGGCACCATTTCACCATCTGGCTGCTTTCAAAATCTTCTTTTGTAAGCTGAATTTTTTTGGTTTCTATCGTAGTTTCCATTATTTGCTTTCTAAATGTTTGTTAAACTCTTCTTTCAGTTCGGCAACCATGAATGGCAAACCTTGCAATTTGTTGAACTGCATATATTTATAATCAGGCAAGCGCATTCTCAAATAATTGACAAATTGCCCAAGATTGATTTCGCAAACCAATATTTTTTTGTATTTCGAAAAAATTTCAGCCGTATTTTTTGGCAATGGTTTGATATGTTTGAAATGAGCCAGGCTTACTTTTTTGCCCTCTTTCCTCATTTGCTCAATGGCTGTCAGCATAACGCCATAAGTTCCACCCCAGCTAACCACCAGTAAATCATCACCTTTTTTATTACCATAAACCTCCAGCTCAGGAATAAAGTTTGTAACACGCTCCACTTTTTCTTCGCGGATGTGCGACATACGTTGGTGGTTCATCGGGTCGTGTGAAACGTTACCCGAACCATCTTCTTTTTCCAACCCACCTATCCGGTGGCGCAGGCCAACCGTTCCGGGAACTGCCCACGACCTGGCAAGCGTTTCAGGGTTACGTTTGTAGGGTTTATAATCTGGATCATTTGCTTTAACAATGGGCGGATGAATTGGAGGTAAAGAAGCAACTTTTGGAATTTTAAATACTTCTGAACCATTGGCCAGTGAACCGTCAGTCAGTAAAATAACCGGTGTCATGTGTTCAACGGCCAATTTGCAAGCTTCGTAAGCTGAATAAAAACAATCTTCAGAACTTTTTGCTGCGAGCACAATCACAGGAGCTTCGCCGTTTCTTCCAAACAATGCCTGGTATAAATCAGATTGCTCTGATTTGGTAGGCAATCCGGTTGATGGACCACCACGTTGCACATTGACTATAACAATGGGCAACTCAGTCATAACAGCTAAACCAATGGCTTCACTTTTCAGTGAAAGCCCCGGCCCTGAAGTGCTTGTAACAGCAAGGCAGCCTGCAAAGCTGGCGCCAATGGTTGAAACGATACCTGCAATTTCATCTTCGGCCTGGAAAGCGATTGCAGAAAATTGTTTGTGCTTTGCTATTTCCTGCATAATTTCTGTGGCAGGTGTAATTGGATATGAGCCCAGGAAAAGATTCCTTCCAGAGCGTTCGGCAGCAGCCAGAAATCCCCAGGCAGTAGCCAGGTTCCCGGTAACATTCCTGTAAAGGCCTTTTTTTAATGGTGCTTTTTCAACCCTGAAAGTATTGGCAAAAGCCTCGATGGTATCGGCAAAATTATATCCTGCTACAAGCACCTGTTTGTTAGCTTCTACAACGATTGGGTTTGCTTTGAATTTCTGTTCAAAAAAACTAAATGTCTTTTTATAATCGCGGTTAAACATATAAAAAACCAGCCCCAGGGCAAACATATTCTTCGATTTCTGCGCTGATTTATTGTCAATATTCAAATCTTTAACGGCTTCTTTTGTAAGCGTTGTAATCGGCGCTTTTACAATAATATGGCCGCTTAAAGTACCATCACTTAAAGGGTCATCATCGTAACCGGCTTTTGTCAGGTTTTTCTCAATAAATGCATCAATATCAACTATGATAATGGCATCTTTTGAAATCCAGTTCATGTTGGCTTTCAGCGAAGCCGGGTTCATTGCTATCAATACATCAGCCAAATCGCCTGAAGTGTGGATATCTGAACGCCCGAAATGAATCTGGAACCCTGAAACGCCTGAAATTGTCCCTTGGGGGGCCCGTATTTCCGATGGATAATCAGGAAAAGTTGCAAAATCGTTTCCGGCAAAAGCTGTCGAATCAGAAAACAAACTGCCTGTTAGCTGCATCCCATCTCCCGAGTCGCCAGCAAACCTGATAACCGCATGTTCCAGTTCAACAATTTTGTCTTTTTTAGAAGTCATAATTAAATGGTTTTTAACCCGGCAAAATTAAGGTTATTATTTACGTCAGGGGCATAGCAGCGCTTATTTTTTTAAGGTTTAAATAATTACTTTTCAACACTTATTTTTATGATATATTTTCAAACTCAACATTCTTCTGGTTCTGTTTGAGTGCATTATACAGATTTATTAGTGTTATTATGAACAAAAGCCTTGCTATCAGAGCTATGATGCTTTATTTAGACTTCCAATAAATTATTCCAAAATTCTTATCACTAAAACAATATATATATCTTTGCAATTAATAAAAAAAACGTTTTTATAAATCTATACAACTATGGCTTACGTAATAAATGATGATTGTACAGCTTGCGGCACTTGTATTGACGAATGCCCTGTTGAAGCAATCTCCGAAGGCGATATTTATGTTATTGACGGTGACCTTTGCACCGACTGTGGCGCATGTGCTGATGTGTGCCCTGTGGAAGCAATCCACCCTGAATAATATCGAACTTTGCAGTTTAATAAAAACCCGGTTTTGCCGGGT
>DATCTB010000173.1:0-3230 GCA_036568185.1 Bacteroidales bacterium
CAAATCAGGAAGCTCTGTCAGTAAAACGCGGTCTTTAAAAGTACCCGGTTCACCTTCGTCAGCATTGCAAATGATAACCCTGTGTTCACCTTCAATCCTTCGTCCAAACCTCCATTTCAGCCCTGTTGGAAAACCAGCTCCACCCCTGCCCCTCAGGTTCGATTCTTCTACAATTTTAATAATATCTTCAGGTGAATGTTCCTTCATTTTATTGGCAACAACATCAAAACGTGTATAATCCTTTTTCAATAAAATACTGGCTTTCCTTATGTTGTTGCAAACCATGGTGTTCATATCAGGGTCAGCATTGTTGCCGTCTCCATTGCTTTCATAAATGGCTTCCTGCAAAGTTTTTCCTTGCTTAATATCTTTAACCAATTCTTTTACCCTGTATGGTGTTAGGTTAGTAAACAACACATTGTTGATGATGGCGGCGGGCCCCTGGTCGTTCATGCCGATGCAGGAAGTGTCAAAAAGGCCAAACATACCATCGGGCGAAATATTCCCAAAACTTATACCACATTCCTTTTCAAAGGCTTGCACTACTTCCTTTCTTCCACGAAGGCAGGCTGTGATACTGTTATTCAGGTAAACATTAAATTTTGCCCCAGGCTCCGTTCTGAAAAAATGATAAAACGAAACGGTTTCATTCACTTCAGCGGTTGAAATACCAAGCTTTTTTGCCAAAATACCGATGTTTTCTTCCGAAACATAACCTTCGGTTTCATGAATATCGAGTAAAATATCCATCAACCTGCCACGGTCATTCTTATATTTGGCAAGAATTTCAAGAATATTGTCTTTCATTGAACAGTGGTTTATAATTATTTTTTGAACCTAATTTATTGTTAATTAATTAACAGCAAAGATAATTACTATTCTTGTTATATAATTAACAGGATAAAATTTATAACGATTTTAAATTAGTTTTGAAGCCTGAAAATTCGAAAATGAGAATTGCCAAAAAGATAGAAATCAAAGGGCTCGTTCAGGGCGTTGGTTTCCGCCCTTTTATTTACCGGCTTGCCAACCAATTTGGGTTGACTGGGACTGTTGAAAACAACAATACCGGAGTGCAAGTGGTGGTTGAAGGTTTGGAAAAAAATATTTTGGCATTTGAAAAAACATTGCCGGAATCAATACCTGAAGCTGCCAGTATTTCGATGATGAATTCTAATGAAATCAAATTAAAGGGTTACTCGGATTTCTCAATAATAAAAAGCAGTTCCTTTTCGGATGAGATTACGGAAGTAAGCCCCGATATTGGCGTTTGCAAGGCTTGCCTTGATGATATGCAATCTCAATCCCATCGAATTGATTATCCATTTACCAATTGTACTAACTGCGGCCCGCGATTCACTATAATCAAAGATTTGCCCTACGACCGCGATAAAACCACTATGAGCGTTTTTGAAATGTGCGAAATATGCAAAAAAGAATATGCCGACATCAACGACCGGCGCTTTCACGCTCAGCCTGTGGCTTGCAACCATTGCGGGCCCGAGTATAGTTTGCACATTGGCGAATCTGTTTTTTCAAATATTCATGAAATAATATCAAAAACCAGTTCTTTGCTCGAAGCCGGAAAAATGGTAGCAATGAAAGGATTGGGAGGATACCATTTGGCAACGAACCCTTTTAAAAATGATTCAGTTTCTGAATTGAGGCAAAGAAAAAACCGTGATGGAAAGCCTTTTGCACTTATGTTTAAAAATCTGGAAAGCGTTAAGGAATATTTGAATGTAAACGAGCAGGAAGAAAAACTTATAACAAATTGGAGAAAACCGATTGTCTTGCTAAGAACAAAAAAAACCTTTGCGCCCTCGGTGAGCATTGGGCTGAATACTGTTGGCGCGATGTTGCCATATTTGCCTTTTCATTACATGCTTTTTGAAAAAATAAACCTTCCTGCAATTATTCTCACCAGCGGCAATATTTCAGACGAACCCATTTTAATTGATGACCAACAGGCATTGCATATTTTAGGAAATATTTCAGATGCTGTTATCACGAATAACCGTGAAATCTACAACCGCACTGATGATTCAGTAGCTTTTGTGGCAAATAATAAAACCAGGATTATCAGGCGTAGCAGGAGCTATGCTCCCAGCCCTATCACCCTGAATTTAAATACAGAAGGAATTTTTGCAGCAGGTGCCGAGCTGGTCAATTGCTTTTGTATCGGGAAAATGAACCAGGCAATTCTCAGTCAGCATATTGGTGATTTAAAAAACCTGGAAACACTGGAATTCTATAAAGATTCTGTCAACCGTTTTCAGCAATTATTCAGGTTTAAACCCCAACTTGCTGTAATGGATATGCACCCCGATTATTTGTCTTCAAAATTTGCCAACGACATGGGAATTCAAGTTATTGAAGTGCAGCACCACCATGCCCACATTGCCTCTTGTATGGCTGAACATGGCTTGGATGAGAAAGTGATTGGAATAAGTTTCGACGGAACGGGCTTGGGCGATGATGGAAATATCTGGGGAGGCGAATTTTTACTTTGCGATTTGGAAGGTTATCAGAGGCTCAATCATTTTGAATACATTCCCCAACCGGGCGGAGACGCCTCCAACCACAACCCCTGGCGGATGATGCTGTCTTATTTGAACATTTATTTTGGTGAAAAAGTAGTTGAAGAATATCCTTTTCTGTTTCAAGGAATTCAGAAACAAGAAATAGAGTTGATTTTATCCATGTTAAAAAACAAAATCAATTGCCCGCAGAGCAGCAGTGCCGGGCGGCTTTTCGACGCAGTTTCTGCTTTGCTTGGAATTGTACAGCATACCTCCTACCACGCTGAAGCGCCGATGCGTTTGGAAGCTAACGCAACATTTGAAACCGTTGAGTTTTATCAATTTGAAATAAAAAAAGAAATTAGTTTTAAAAAAACATTTGAAGGAATGATTGCTGATTTGCAGGCAGAAGTTCCTGTTTCATTCATTGCGAGCAAATTCCACCAAACCGTTATTGAAGTAATTTCCGCTACCGCGAAACAAATCAGAGAAACTTCAACTGTCAATAAAGTAGTTTTATCAGGGGGGACTTTTCAAAACAGAATAATTTTGGAAAAATCTGAAATCAGGTTACAAAAAGATGGTTTTGAAGTGTTTACACATTCCTTGATTCCTTCAAATGACGGGGGAATCGCACTCGGGCAATTGGCAATTGCTGCCAAAAGAAGAGAGAATGGAAAAATTTCCTGAATCAATTTCAAACTTGAT
>DATCTB010000174.1:0-4654 GCA_036568185.1 Bacteroidales bacterium
AACGCCAAGAAGTTCGATAAAACGTGATTCTTTTTCAAGTTCGGGGATAAACTCCAATAATTCAGCATGTGTTTCAAAATCCAATTTCAATGCAGTTTCAATATAATAATAAGCCTGCTGGACTTTGCCTGATTTGTAAAGCAAACCCGCCAGCCTGTACCAAAGGGAGGCTTCGTCTTTATTTTTTTCAATAGCTTTTTCTATAATGTCAATTGCAGTTTCAATACTGGCGCTCAAATTCATGCAAACAGAATAATTTATCCAGGCCTCGATAAAGGTAGAATCGTGTTCAACAATTTCTTTAAACAGGGTTTCTGCATCTGAAAACATCCTGTTTCTTAGTTTCACAACTGCCAATTCATATTTATAATCATCATTCAATGGCATTAATAAAATGGCTCTTTCATAGCACTTAATTGCCTTTAAATCTTGTTGTTGCTTAACAGCTATACGAGCAGAACCAGCCCAGGGTTCGCCAATTTTATCATCCAGTTTAATAGCTTTGTTAAAGTTCTTCAGGGCACTTTCGAGGTCGTCCATGTTTTCGTAGGATTCGCCAATATAATAATAGGTAAGCGGTTCAGGAGCCTCAAATTCAAATGTTTTTTCGTAGTACTTGATGGCTTTTTTGTAATGCTGAAGCCCTGAATAGGAATTGGCGATATTAAAATATGCTGATGAAAATTCTTCATCAATAGCCAAAGTAAACTCATAGGCCTCGATGGCTTTTTCATAAAGTTCCAAGGTATTATAAAAAATTCCCAGGTTAAACCAGCCTACTTTTGAATAAGGATTCTTGTCAAGAAACTCGGTAAAAAATTGAATAGCCTCATCATCACGTCCTGTCAATTCGAAAAAGAAGGCAATTTCATGAATCAGGTTTTCTGAATCTGGCTTTATTTTCAGCGCTTTTTTAAGATTTTTTATTGCCTGTGGATAATCGTTCATGTTTTCGTATTCGTAGGCAATACTCGCATAAATATCTTCCGGTGTTTCAGAATAAGAAATTGATTTTTTGTATTCTTTTATCGCCAATTCATGCTTGTTCATCATGCTGTAAATCTCACCTTTTGCAGTATAAACCTGGTCGTTTGTAGGTTCCAGCAATTCAATGTGGTTCAGCAACTCAAGTGCTTCATAATATTTTTTTTCATAGGCAAGCAAACGCGCTCTCCTAATATCGAATTCAGAAGTACCAGGGTGTTGCCTCAAGCCCTCCTCAATAGCCTTTCTTCCAAATTGAAAATTTTGAGTATCAAGGTAATAATCAATAATTATTTCAAACTCATCTACATCAAAAAAATACTGATGGTCGTTTTTAATCATTTTTTCAAAACGGTTGATTAACTCACCAAATTCCTGTTCATTTAACCATCCCAACTCTTCATTCATATACTTCGCGGTACTGTGGGTTTTACTGTTTATTTTGCCACAAAAGTAAATAATACTCTTATACAGCACGAATTTAAAAATGTATTGAAACCAATGACATGTTTCTCAATGAAAAATATTCACATTTTATCAAGAATGAAAAAGAAAAATGCCACAATGAAATAATATTAAATTTGCCAAAAATTTTAAAAAATGACACTTATTAAATCAATATCAGGAATACGGGGAACTATAGGTGGTAAAGCTGGCCAGGGACTTACACCTTTCGACATTGTTAAATTCACTATTGCCTTTGCACAGTTGATGAAGGAAAAACAACCTGGAAAAAAATTGCGTTTTGTTGTTGGAAGGGATGCTCGAATATCTGGGCAAATGGTTGAAAACTTGGTTATTGGAACCCTATCGGGAATGGGCATTAACGTGATAAACGCCGGACTTTCAACAACTCCAACCGTTGAAATGGCCGTTATTTTTTCTAAAGCAAACGGTGGAATAATCTTAACTGCCAGCCACAATCCAAAAGAATGGAATGCATTGAAATTATTGGACCAAAAAGGTGAATTTATTTCAGGTGCCGATGGCGACCGGCTTTTGGAACTTGCCGAAAATTCTGATGTTGAATTTGCTTCAATAGATCAAATTGGTACTATTTCAAACGATGATTCCTTTATACATCAGCATATTGTTAGTATTTTAAACCTGAATTATGTTGATAAAGAAATTATTCAAGCTGCAAATTTTAAAATTGTAGTAGATGCCGTCAATTCAACAGGAGGAATTGCAATTCCTAAGCTTTTAAAAGCACTTGGAGTAAATAATGTTGTTAAATTGTTTTGCGAACCAAACGGTGAATTCCCCCACAATCCTGAACCACTTCCGGAAAATTTAACTGAAATATCAAAATTAGTTGTCCAGGAAAAAGCTGACATGGGTATTGTCGTTGACCCCGACGTTGACCGCCTTGCCTTTGTGATGGAAAATGGAGAAATGTTTGGTGAAGAATATACTTTGGTAGCAGTGGCAGATTATATTCTCGACTATAAAATAGGCAACACCGTATCAAATCTATCTTCAACCAAAGCATTAAGAGACATTACTGAGAATGCCGGAGGAACCTATTTTGCATCAGCGGTTGGCGAAGTGAATGTAGTTGAAAAAATGAAAGAAGTGCGCGCATCTATTGGTGGAGAAGGCAATGGAGGAATTATATATCCACAACTACATTATGGCCGCGATGCTTTGGTTGGTATTGCCCTTTTTCTAACTATGCTCGCAAAAAAGAAAATGAAAATCAGTGAGTTGCGCAAAACATATCCTGATTATTTTATTTCAAAAAACAAAGTAGAATTAAATCAAGGAACAAAAGTTCAGGATTTGCTGGATAAAATAAAATGGCATTACCGCAACCAGCCCATATTAGATATTGATGGGGTGAAAGTTGAATTTTCGGATGGATGGGTGCATGTGAGGTCGTCAAATACTGAACCTATTCTCAGGGTTTATGCGGAATGTACAAGTCCTGAAAAAGCGCAGCAATACGCTGACGATGTTATAAAACTGATAACGGAATAAGGTTGCAATATTTTTTTTGCTAAATTGCATGGCCTTTGCAAACCTATATTCGTTTAAATGAAAAAAAAACGAAAGAGAAAATACAGTACGATTAAGTTCAAATTGTCTTCTAGGCAAATGAAGTCATTGGAAAATTACTGCGATGCCCGCAAAACAACACCAACCAAGTTAATCAAGAAAAAAATCAGGGATTACATCGAAATGTTTGCAAAGGAAGTGCCTGAGAAATACCACGCAACCCACAACCAGCTTGACCTTTTTAATAAAGAAAATGAAACACTCTCCATGTTCGAGTAGAATTATTTTCTATTCACTGTGGTTAGTTTTATCTGTAATTCAGGCAAGTTTCACTGAACTTTCCCACGATGAGGCTTATTATTGGTTGTATTCCACCCAACTTGCATGGGGCTATTTCGACCATCCACCCATGATTGCACTTTTAGTGAAAATGGGTTATTTGCTTATTCCAAACGAACTAGGCGTTAGGCTATTCATCATTATAATGAACACGGCCACTATTTTTCTTATTGAAAAAATTGTGCAACCCCAAAACCTGAAACTATTTTATGCAATAATAGCTTCCATTGTTCTCATCCATTACGGCAGTATCCTTGCCATTCCTGATAACCCGCTGTTGTTTTTTTCTGCTCTTTTTTTCTATTTCTATAAAAAATATTCGGAGAAACCTGCTGCCAAATTAATGCTCTTGCTTGGTGTTGTTGCAGCACTTATGATTTTAAGTAAGTACCTGGCTTTCCTGGTTCTCTTTTTTACCTTCCTGTCAAACCCAAAAGTCCTTCTTAAACCGTACACCTGGCTTGCGGGAATAATTTCACTTACCATCCTATCTCCTCATATTTATTGGCTTTACCTTCATGATTTCCCTTCCATCAAATACCAGCTTTTTGCGCGCTCAGCAACCGTATTTGACATTACATATACACTTGAATACCTAATCACCCAACCTTTGATATACGGCCCTATAATTGGTTTTGTGCTGCTTTATGTTGCCTTCGGAAATAAACAAACCAACCAATTTGAAAAGACAATGCAGTATAATTTTCTGGGCATATTTATACTGTTTTTTATTTTCACTTTTAAAGGGAAAGTGGAGGCGCACTGGACAGATTCAGCACTTATTCCGCTAATATTTTTAAGCTATAATGGCATTCAGAATACGAAGAAACTTCGCCAATTTGCCTTCTACACTTTACCTGTATCGCTTGCTATAATTCTATTTGCCAGACTAATGTTAATGGTAGATTTTTATTCTGAAAAAATTCCCTTGACGAGAGAATTTCACGGTTGGAAAAATTGGACAAATGAAATAAAAAACTTAGCAGGAAACAGGATAGTTGTTTTTGACAATTCCTACCAAAATGCTTCAAAATATGCCTTTTACAGTCAGTCGGAATCTGCATCCAGAGCCGATATGCGGGGAAGAAAAAATCAATTTGAAATTTGGAAATCGGAAGATAAATTGCAAAACAAGCCGGCTATGGTTATTTCAAACTTCAAAGGACCGGGAATTGAAACTTTAAAAAATTCACCTTTTCCTACTCATTACTATTTTGTTGAGAATTACAGCACTTATCCTGAAATTACCGTTCAGGCAAAAACTGAAAACATTAAGGTAAACTATGGAGAAGATTTTTTAATAAAAATCAATTTAATCGCTGAAAATGAGTTT
>DATCTB010000175.1:0-3436 GCA_036568185.1 Bacteroidales bacterium
GGTAGTCATGATAAAAATATTTTTTGGGTTATTAAAAAATACCAGGTTAATGACCGATATAAAATTAGATAAAAACTTTTTTAAAAAAATAGGAAAATTATTTAGAAATAGTAAAAATTAAGGTGCCCGCGGGGCATACATATTCCTTTGAAAAGTTGTCAAAAGCCCGCTTGAATACAGCTGATGTTTGGTTTTGCCCAGCTGATGTTCATTTAGGCTTGGCTGATGTTCGTTTGGGCTTGGCTGATGTCTGGTTGGGCTTGGCCGATGTCTGGTTGGGCTTGGCTGATGTTTGGTTTGGTTCGACAGATGTTTGGTTTGGCTCGACAGATGTTTGGTTTGGCTTGACAGTTGTTTGGTTTGGCTTGACAGATGTTTGGTTTGGTTCGACAGATGTTTGATTTGGTTCGACAGATGTTTGGTTTGGCTTGACAGATGATTTTTGGGCTATCGCATAAAGAAACTGGATTCCTCCCGAACACTTTCGGGATTCGTGGGAATGGTGGGTAGAATAGAGAAAGTACAATCGTTTTTAGATGCCTCGCTCGTAATTGAGCTGTATTCAGGGCATTTAACTTATTTCCCCTATATACTTTATACCTATTAATTACCAAATGTCACCTACAATTCCTCCACCAGCCCGAGGAACAGTTTTGTCATTTTCTTCTCGGCTATTGCAGCATTGTTCAGGACTTCATCAATGTCAAGAGGCTTCAGTCGGTCGGGGTCGCAGAGGTCGGTGATTACTGAAATGGCGGCTACTTTCATGCCCATGTGCCTGGCAACAATAACTTCGGGAACGGTTGACATGCCTACCACATCGGCGCCCATGGTTTTGATAAAGCGGTATTCGGCGCGGGTTTCAAGGCTGGGTCCCATCCAGGCAACATATACGCCTTTGTGCACTTTTATTTTTTCTTTCTTCGCGATAGCTTCTATTTTTGAAATTAATTCAGCATCATAAGGCTGGCTCATATCGATAAACCGGGGGCCAAACTCGGGATAATTAACGCCAATAAGCGGGTTGCCCGGCAGCATATTGATGTGGTCGTCAATAATCATTAACGAAGCTGCTTCATAATCAGGATTGACAGAGCCGCAAGCGTTGGAGAGCAGGAGTGTTTCCACACCCAGCAATTTCAATACCCTAACGGGAAAAGTAACTTCCTGCAGATTGTGGCCTTCATAAAAATGGTAACGGCCCTTCATTGCCAACACTTTTTTCCCGGCCAGGGTTCCAAAAATCAGCTGCCCGGAATGCAAATCCATCCTCGATTCAGGGAAATGGGGAATTTCTTTGTAGGAAATGCTTTTTGTAATTGAAATATGTTCAACAAGTTTTTCGAGCCCTGTGCCCAAAACGATTCCAACCTTCGCTTCACCAATCCCATTGTTAATAAGGTATTCGGCTGCTTCTTTTACTTTTTCCAGCATTATCATAATTCATTTTTTATAAATATTGAATTGGATAAAAATAAAAAAAGCTTTTCAATAAAGTCGTTATGTTTAATTCAAATTTCAAATAATTCAAATAGCGACTGGCTCTGACAATGCGTCATGACCCATTGTCTTTTTTTTAACATTCATTAAAAAGATAAACCGCAGAATAAGGCTATTTTTGCAACAATATAATATAAGAAGTATGAAGAAGCTTTTCCTTGCTGTTTTGTTTTTAATTTTCGCGGTAGCAAATTCTTATTCACAAGGAAATTTTCCTGAAAATGGAGAATTGTATGTTGATACCGTTGTTCCAAGAATTGATATTACCATAAACCCTGACACCCTGGAATGGATTTATGACAATGTGGACAGCGATATTGAGTTTCATGCAAAGTTTGTTTTTGATAATGGAACTGTGCGCGATACTATTGACCCCGTTGGATTCAGGCTTCGTGGAAATACATCGAGGCATTCGCAAAAGAAATCGTTTAAAGTTTCGTTCAATACCTGGACAAGTGGAGGAAAATATTATGGTGTTGAAAAATTGAATTTGAATGGTGAGCACAATGATCCTTCCATTTGCCGTTCAAAAATTTCGTGGGATATTTTGAGAACTATGGGAATACCTGCGCCGCGATCCAACCATGTCCAGGTTTATATAAATGGGGATTATTACGGGTTGTATATTAACGTTGAACATATTGATGAGGAATTTGCACAGTCACGCTTCAATTATAATGACGGGAATCTTTTTAAGTGCCTTTATCCTGCCGACCTGAATTACCTGGGAGATGACCCGGATTTGTATAAACTAATGAGTAGCAACAGAAGGGTTTATGAGTTGAAAACCAATGAAGAAGCTGATGATTATACCGATTTGGCTGAATTTATAGATGTGCTGAACAATACCGGCAGCCAGGACCTGAAATGTGACCTAGATGAGAAGCTGAATGTGTACGACTACCTGAAAGTGATTGCATTTGACGTGCTTACCAGCAATTGGGATGGATATATTTATAATAAAAACAATTTCTATTTATATCATAATACAACCAGCGATAAGTTTGAATACATACCCTACGATGTTGATAATTCCTATGGCATTGACTGGTTTGGAATTGATTGGGGAACGAGAAACATGTATTCCTGGCAAATGACAAACGGAGAAGTAAGGCCGCTTTATACCAGGCTGATGAATAATCCTGAGCTGCGAAACCAATACACGTATTATATGCGTCAATTGGTTTATGAAACTATTGATTTAGACTCGCTGAAACAGGCAATTCTTGACAGGAGAAGCTTGATAATGCCCTACGTATTTGACGACCCCTATTATCCACTTGATTATGGCTACACTATTACTGACTTTTTAACTTCTTATACGCAGGCTGTTGGAGCACACGTTACTTATGGAATTATTCCATTTTTGGAAACAAGAATTGAATCGATTAAGAACCAGTTGGAAAATACAACCATGGCGCCCGTGGTAAAGTATATTGCACATGAAAGGGAATCTTCAACAATTGTTTGGTTTTCTGCTTATGGCGAAGATGACCAGGCGAATTTAAGCATGAAAGTTCAATATGCTGTAAATAGTGGCGGAACAAACTATGCGGAAATGTTTGATGATGGAAACCACAACGATGGCGTGGCCGGAGATTTGATTTACGGTGCATCCGTTGAATTGCCTGACGAAGATTCATCGATAACATACCAGATACTGGCAACTGATGCACAAAATAATACCCAACTGCTTCCATGCACCCCGGTTGAAATTCCTGCTGCTGGAAATGATATGCCACTGTTGTATATCAACGAGTTTATGGCTGATAACGACGGGATAATTGCTGATGGAAACGGCGATTATGATGATTGGATAGAAATTTACAATGCTGAATCAGAACCTGTTTGGCTTGGAAACAAATTCCTGACAGATAACCTGACCGACCCAACCAAATGGCAAATGCCTGATTATTATATGGCACCGGGAGAATTC
>DATCTB010000176.1:0-3398 GCA_036568185.1 Bacteroidales bacterium
ATGAATACGACGGGTATTCTTATGTAAAACAGGATTTTAGAACTTGGGGGTTTCATTTTATTCCTTATTGCAAATATTATTTTTTAATAACTAATTCTAAAAAAGGTCAAGGTGTTTATGTCGGCGGAAATATTGATTTTAATTATTACCTGAGAAATTCAAGCACCTACATATCTTCCTCCAATGAAACTGAATACGATAAACTGTCAACCACAAGGTTTGCAATGGGAGGCTTGCTTGGCGGGCAATACATAGCTTTTTCGCGCCTGGTAATTGATGCCAATGTAAATTTCTTTGGAAAATTATTTTCAATTAATGGCAATCAAGCCAAGGAGGAAATACAGCCCCTAAATGCCACCTGGGTTTCTGAAAACAATAACGCCTGGCTTACTTTCAATGTAATGATTGGCTATTCTTTTGGAGGAGGGAAAAGAAAATGAAACACCTACATTCTGTTTTTCTTTTGCTGGGTTTACTGCTGCTTGCCAATGCTTGCCAGAAGGAAGATGACTACAATATTCAGAACCTCAACCACAATAACATCATGATTCTTGGCCATGCCGGCATGGGAGAATTTTATAAATATCCCAACGATTCATGGGAATCAATTGAACCTGTGCTTGGAATTGGTGCTGACGGTACTGAAATGGATGTTCAAATCACAAAAGATAGTGTACTCATACTTTTTCATGATGAAACACTGGACGGGAGAACCAAATGCGGCAACTATCAATCACCCTACCATTACAACTGGGCAGAGATACAGAATTGCCTTTACAATAATGCTTTTTTCGAAATTCCAATTTGCACTGTTGATGAAGTTTTTAGCAGGATTCCGAACCTGACCAATTATTATTTTTCATTTGATATCAAATTAAATTCTGAGTTTCAAAACGATTCTGCATACCGGGATTTATTTCTCAGGGCAATAAAAAGAGTTTGTGAAAAACACTATATCTCAAAAAACGTATTTATTGAAGGTGACCTTGACATGCAATTAAAAGCCAAACAATTAGGATTGAAAACCAAAGGAATCCTTATTGGAAGCAATGTGGATGAGGCTGTTAAAAATAATATTTTTGGAATTGGATTTACAGTTGATGCCAGTAAAGATGAAATCGAATATGCCCACCAAAAAGGCATTTATGTAATGATGTGGGGAGCAAAATCAGACGCCGGCAACAAAAAAGCCATCGAACTTAATGCTGATTTTCTGCAGACTGACAAACCGATTCCCATGTTGATGCTATTTAGTCGTTTCAATTATAGCTATAAGATTCCCTGAAATTTAATAACTGCTGACTTTATTATCTCATTCTTTTTATCACTAAAAAATTAGCAAAAAGAATAAGCAATTCCCCGGCGATAAAGGCAATCCAGTTGTAAGATGTTGGGATAAATTCAGAAATAATTTTCCAGAAATATTCGTTGGTGGATAAATTCAAGAATTCTGATAACAAATTATTTTGGTAAATCAGGCTGAAAAAATCTTCGGTGAAGGAATATAGAATGAGGAAAACACCTGAAAAAATCAATACCCAATCAATAAGTTTCATTTCCAACAAAAAACCTTTTTCCTGCTTTTTGATTGCGGAAACTGAAAAAACTATCATTGTCAGGGAACAAATAACTGGCGCAAGCACAGGTCCAATCCAGGGAATGGGAATTAGAAACAAAATATCCCAGGTTAGCATTGATTCGGGCCAGTTTAAGAAAAGTTTCAGGCCGATATAATACACAATATCCCAAACTGCAAAAGTGTATAAAAAGTAAAAGAACCTTTGTAGCCTACCTTTTTCGGCAAGCAAACCAACCGTTACCAGCATAACAATGGTTGCAATTTCCCTCACCCATTCAATTAAAATCAAATCGGTTGGCAACATTTTAAAAGGAAAATCAAAACCCTCAGGGTAAAAGTGAAGCCTGAGGTAAACAACAACAATGGCTTCCAGCAAACCCATCGCGATAGCAAAGACTCCGATGATTAGGAATTTTTTATTGTTTGTAATCGTTTCCATTAAAATTAAAATCTGATTTTATAATTTTCCCTCTCTTTTTTTGGAAGTTGCCATCAATCCAAACATCATCAGCAAAGCTGAAAGAACAATAACCTGGATAATCAGTGAGCGGTTCACAAGTGCAATATTGTTTTCGGGTACAATGGAAAGAAAAAGTAAAACGGTGATAAGCCCGCGAGGGGCAACGAATAGCAGTGGAACCAACGGGAGTTTTGAAACTTTCAACTGAACAATTCTGAAAAGGAATACTATTCCAACAATTACTGCAGCCCATATCAAGGTGTCGGTATTCAGAATTTCAGAAGTTTCAAGTACGTAGCCGAAAAGCAGGAAGAACAAGGCTCTTACCACAAACGCAGCTTCAATTGTCAGCTCTTTAAATTTTTGAACTTCTTTGTCTAAAGCATCGGGATGAAAAAATTCCAGCCACCTGATGTGTTTCAATTCATCCAGGTTACCAATGAACAAGCCAAAAACCAGGATGAATATCAGGGCAGGTAAATGATAAATCTCAGAAATAGCATAAATCAAAATAATAAGCAAAATGATTGGCACAAACTTGATGTGGTGTTCAATATTGCTCAACAACAGCGACAAGCCAATAGTAGCAAAAAACGAAATAATTGAAACTATGAACAACAACCAGCTAAAGTGCGTAAATGAGCTGAATGTAATTACCTCGTTCAGGGCAATAAAATTGAAAAATAAAACGCCCATAATATCTGACAAGCTGCTTTCATAAATAATAAATTCGCGGTTGCTCGAACGCAGGTTCCTCACACTTGGAATGGCAATGGCACTACTGATGACACAAAAAGGGATAGCGTTCAGCAAACTGTCTTTGTATGAATAATCACCAAAATAATGAAACAAAAAAGCCAGCAAGAAAGCAGTTACGGCCATAGTAAAGAATGCACCAAGTAAAGACCTTTTAATAAGCGCAATTTTCGATTTATTGAATTCAAGTTCCAGTGAGCCTTCCAGCACAATAAGTATAAGCCCAACGGTTCCCAGCACGGGGAAAATTATTGAAAAATCTGGTAAATTAATATTAAACAAAACCGCAATCTGCCTTGCCCCCCATCCCATAATAAGCAATAAAATTACCGATGGAATTTTTGTTTTCGAAGATGTAAAGTCAAACAAATAAGCAATCAGCAGGAGAACGCAAAAAGTAATTATATAAGTTATGGTCATTCAGGTGCCTGTTTGTATCGTTTTTCAAATTGAAAACTAATCATTTTCACTAATAAAGGATAATCTATTATTTTCAACTGTATAGAACAAAGGGGCTATTAATATTTTCGGATACCTTAATCTTAATCTTTGAGCTTCGCTTACAATGAAATCAGCGGCATTGCCAATTTCAAACAATGGCGC
>DATCTB010000177.1:0-2428 GCA_036568185.1 Bacteroidales bacterium
TTTGGCAAAATTTATTGTAATTCAGGGCGACAAAGTTAAAAATAATTAATCAGCATTTATAATGAAAAACATTGCTATCGTATGTGGTGGATATTCGGGAGAATATGAAATTTCAATCGCAAGTGCGAATGTTGTTTCCAAAAATTTAGATACTAAAAAGTATAAACCTTACCTGATTGTTATCCAGAAAAAAGAATGGTTTTTGGAAGATGAAAAAGGAGAAAAGCATTTGGTTGATAAACATGACTTCAGTTTGAATTTAGCTGGGAAGAAAATCCGATTCGAGGGAGTATTTAACGCCATTCATGGCACACCCGGCGAAGATGGTAAATTGCAGGGCTATTTCGATATGCTTCATCTGCCTTACACTTCGTGCAACCAGGCAACTTCTGCGCTTACGTTTAATAAATTTTTCTGCAACCATTTTATTCAAAACCTGGGACTTAGCGTTGCCAAAAGCTTTTCGTTTTTAGAAGGAGAAAAAATAAACAAAACTGAAATTATTGAAACGCTCAAACTCCCCGTTTTTGTAAAACCGGCCGAAAGTGGCTCCAGTGTTGGTGTTTCGAAAGTAAATAAGATTGAAGAGTTTGATAAGGCAGTGGAACTTGCTTTTAAAGAAGGCGACAGAATTTTAATTGAAGAATTTATAAAAGGCCGTGAAATAGCATGCGGGATTTTAAAAAAAGGTAAGGAAATTATTGTTTTCCCGTTGACGGAAATTATTTCCAAAAAAGAATTTTTTGATTTTGAAGCAAAATATAATACTACCCTGGCTGACGAAATTACTCCAGCAGATGTGAACACAGAAGTTGAACAGGATATAAAAACATTATCTGCATACCTGTTTCATCAATTGAATTGCAAAGGGTTTGTCCGTTTTGATTATATATTGACGAAGGAGGATTTATATTTTCTTGAAGTGAACACCATTCCCGGAATCAGCGAAGCAAGTATAATTCCTCAAATGGCTGAATCATTTGGAATGACAAAGACCGAGTTGTTTACGATTGCCCTGGATAATCTTTTTGAAGATTAAGAGTCAATCAGTTTTCTAACTTCCTTCAGTAAATTTTGAGTTTTTTTTAAGGTATTAATTACCTCTATTTTATCAATTTCCCGGTTTTCTTTTTTCGCTTTTATAAAATCCTGGGCACCTTTGATGGTGAGTCCTTTTTCCTTGACTAAATGATGAATTATTTCAAAGCGTTCAATGTCTTTTTTGGAATAAAGCCGCGTTCCTTTCTGGCTTTTTTTCGGACGGATAAAATCAAATTCCCGTTCCCAATAACGTATCAATGAGGTGTTTACGTTAAAACGTTTGGCTACTTCTCCGATTTTAAAATAGATTTTTTCAGCCATGCTCAGATAAAAAAACTAATCCAAAGACTGACCAGGAAGTTTCGAGATTTCCAAAAGAACTTCGTACTCGTTTGGAGTTAAATCGTTGAAGAAATGGTAAATAGGGTTAACATTTCGATCGTTTTTTTTCACTTCGTAATGCAGGTGTGGCGCTGTTGATTTTCCTGTATTACCTATAGTACCAATAACTTGACCTCTTTTCACAAAGTCTCCTTTTCTTACTTTGATCTCTTTTAAATGAGCATAAAAGGTAGTATAACCGTAACCATGGTCAATTTCAATTGTGTTGCCGTAACCGGTTTTTGATTTTTTAGCATTAATAATTTTACCATTTCCGGTAGCATAAACTTCCGTGCCCTGAGGAGCTGAAAAATCAACGCCTGCATGGAATTTATTCACTTTGTATATCGGGTCGATCCGGTAACCATAATATGACGAAAGGTGCTTTAAATCTTTATTATTAACTGGTTGAATGGCGGGAATGCTAGCCAGCATTTTCTCTTTATTTCTGGCCATTTCATACACTTCGTCAAACGATTTTGATTGCACATAAATCTGGCTGGCAATCTTATCCATTTTTTTCGCAGTGGCAATCAACAATTCAGAATTATTGTATCCTTCCAGGTTCGAATATCTGTCGATACCTCCGTAGCCTGCCTGGCGAATGCTTTTCGAAATAGGTTCTGCCTCAAAAATTACCCTGTAAATATCATCATCCCGTTCAGCCATTTCATCAACCAGCTTTTGCATCTGGTCCATGCGGTCATTCAGAATTTGATATTGTAACTGATATTCAGCAATTTCACGCTCCAAAATTCTTTCTTTTGGTGAACTGAAAAAAGTATAGGAAAGGAAAATAATAACTGTAGACAAGCCTAAAGCTGTTACCACAAATAGAAATGACTTGAATATCTTATGAACTAACTTAGTTTTGTGTTCCTCGTATGCGAGGGTACTCGTGTTGAACGTATACCTGGTTTTTGCCATAATATATTTTTGATCGCATCGCAAAAGTAATTAAATACCTAAATTTGCAGCCTTAAAATTCTTTAAAATTTCATAAAAC
>DATCTB010000178.1:0-3857 GCA_036568185.1 Bacteroidales bacterium
ACAGCAAAATTGGTGTAAGAAAGATTTAAATGTCAATAATTAGAAGACGCGCTCCTAAACTCAATTCACTTCATAAAAATAGATTACATATTTGCCCAATCAATCTTTCTGGAGAAATACATCACTACTGCCAGGATTAAAAACAATCCAAGGCTACCAACCAGTAAAGCCATGTCTTCTAACTGAATTATTGTAAAAATAAATCCATACAATATTATCAGATTTCCACCAACCAGGGCGGCTAACTTTTTATCTTTCAAAATTCCTGCAGAGTACCAACTTATCAATCCAATTGTCATGATGCTGGAAATTAAGTAAGCCAAATTGAAATGTATATGTTCCGAAATGGATAGCAACAATATATAGAAAATGCACAAGGCGAAACCCACTAAAATATATTGCAAAGGATGAATAGGTTTATTATTGATGAGTTCAAGAAAGAAGAAAATTAAAAAAGTTAACGCAATAAAAAGGATAGCATATTTGATTGAACGATCGGTTTTCGTATAAATATCAACAGGTAGAATTAAATTTACTCCAAAAGCTGAGTCGTCAACCGAAAAGGCTGAGTTTACCCACATTTGTGGAAAGTTCCTGTTCAGATGCAGTATTTTCCAATAGGCTGAAAAACCGCTTGACTGAACTTCCCTACTATCAGGCAGAAATGCTCCATCAAAACTGGGTGAATTCCAATCCGAACTTAGTATTACATTTGTTTCTTTTCCTACCGGGATAAAATTTAGATACTGCGATCCCCGCAGGTTCATTTTTACAGAAAAATTATATTTAAAATAAAGTGAATCAGCCTCATCAAATATTAAACGTGTACTTATTCCACTTTTATAAATATCATCTGATTCTACTCCTGAATTGAAGTAATGCGATTCATTATTCCAGATTATCGAAACATTGTCTTGAATTCCTCTTAAGTCACTTATTCCCATTGAAATTGAAGCTTGGTCAAGAAGCATATTTTCAGTTGGTATGCCAGAAATTTCCTGGTTTAGGTTTTGAAAATTACCTGTAAAATCGAGTTCTGAAGTGTAAACCACTGTTTCGTAAATTCCCCGGTATCTTTTTTCAGGCGTAATTTTCCCGGTAATAGTCAGTTTTTCAGGAAGAATATGGATGTATTTTTTGGTTTTTTGAATTGTACCATTAGTTTCCCTGAAGAATTCGAAATATGGAATTGTAACTATCGGCCCAGCAATTGTCTGAGCTTGTGCCCATTTTGAACTAATTTCAGTGAAGGCTTCTTCTTGTCTGGATTGCCTTTCATAAACAAGGTTATTAATAAAAAACGTTGGAATTAGGAGCAGGAAAATTAATGCAGAAATAATCAATCCTTTGGTTGTAAGGCTTTTCTTTGTTCTTTCGACCATGGCTTTAGAATTTAATTAATTGGTTGGGAATTGCTTTTTTTTAAACGCAGTATTTTTATTAATATTATTTAGAAATCATATATATTGATTTAATATTCAATTGATTGATTTTTCTTTTTGAATTTCAATTCAGTTTTTAGAAACCAATTTTTATTTCTTTAAAAAAACCTACTTTTGCCGCATGGAATCGAAACGACAGGATAGGATAAACAAATTGTTGCAGATTGAGCTTGGTGAAATCATTCAGCAGGAGATGAAACACGTGAGCAAAGGCGCGTTGGTTACAGTAACAAAAGTCCAGGTTTCACCTGATTTGTCAATTGCCAAAACGTATCTCAGCCTGTTTGCTACGCCTGATAAAGAAGCAATGATGGCTGATTTTAAAAAGCATTCAGGCGAAATACGCGGGAAACTTGGGCACCGCATTCGCCACCAGCTTCGGGTTGTCCCTGAACTGCACTTCTACCTGGACGATTCACTTGATTATATTGAAAACATTGATCGCCTGCTAGACACCTAAATCTAAATTTTCAATTTACCTAAACAATGCAATACGATCCGATAAAAAGGAAACTGGGAAAAGTTTTTAACCGCACTCCATTTTTGAGAAAACTATTTTACCGCCTGCTCGACTTGCTTCTTCTGCGTTCATGGCATATCCGCAAGGCTTTGCGGCAGTGGGAAAAGCAAGAATCCGGTGAGGTTTCTGTTCTGGATGCCGGTTCAGGTTTTGGGCAGTATGATTATTGGATGGCAAGGCGGAATAGGGATTGGAAGATAAAAGGTGTGGATGTAAAAGAAGAGCAGATTGACGATTGCAACCAGTTTTTTAAGCAAATCGGTTTCAAGAATGTGTATTTTAAAATTGGCGACCTCACTGCTCTGAAAGAAAAAGAAGCCTACAATCTGGTGCTTTGCGTTGATGTGATGGAGCACATTGAAGAAGACGAATTGGTGCTGTCTAATTTTTTCGAAGCTCTAAAAAAAGGAGGAATGCTGCTGATTTCAACCCCTTCCGACCAGGGTGGTTCCGATGTCCATCATCATGATCACGATGAGTATAACAACGATGGCACCCACTCTTTTATTGACGAGCACGTGCGCGACGGATACAGCATTGAAGATATGACACAGAAAATGAAGCGGGCTGGGTTTTCCAAAACTGACGTTTATTACCAATATGGAAAGCCCGGAAAAATTGCCTGGAAACTGAGCATGAAATACCCCATTGTTATGCTCAATGCTTCGTACGCGTTTTTCATCATCTTACCATTTTATTATTTGCTCACATTTCCTTTTGTTTTGCTGCTCAACCTGGCCGATGTAAGCTGGAAGCACAAAACCGGCACCGGCCTTGTCGCAAAAGCCTGGAAATAAATTGCTGCATCTCGGCAGTTTTATAGATATTTGTATCAAATAAATTTCCAAAAAGGCACGTGCAACTTAGTTTTTACATAGCCCGGCGTTACCTCGTTTCCAAAAAATCGCATAACCTGATTAATGTTATTTCGCTGATTTCTCTGGTTGGCCTTACCGTTGGCACTGCCGCGCTCATCATTGTCTTGTCGGTTTTTAATGGCTTTGAAGATGTTGTCAAATCGTTGTACAATTCCTTCAACCCCGATTTTGAAATTACAGCCCGAACAGGAAAAACGTTTCATTATGCTGAATTTCCTACCGGGAAAATAAAAGCAATCGAAGGTTTGTCAGGAATGGTTGAAGTGGTGCAGGAAGATGCCCTGTTCAAGTACCGCGACCAGCAATATATTGCTAAAATAAAAGGTGTTTCCAGCAATTTTACTTCGCTTTCAAAAGTGGATACGAAAATGACTCAGGGCGATTTCGTGCTGCAGGAAGGTGATGCCAATTTTGCCCTTCTTGGCGCTGGTGTTGCCTGGTACCTTGATGTCAACATTCACGATTTCAGGAATTTGCTTTCTATTTTTGTTCCCCGAAGGGGAAATGCTTCTTCCTTCAATTTTGAAACTGCCTTCAACAACGAAGTGATTCCGCCTGCCGGCATTTTTGCCATTCAGCAGGAATTTGATGAAAAAATTGTTCTGGTTCCCGTTAGGTTTGCCCGGAAATTACTCGATTATGATGATGAAGTTACTTCGGTTGATATTTATATAAAAACAGGAACTGACGAAGCATCTTTTCAAAACCAACTGAGCAATATTCTCGGAAATAATTTTTTGGTAAAAAACCGTTTTCAGCAAAATGAAACATTGTACAAAGTGATGCGTTCCGAAAAAATGGCGGTTTTTCTTATCCTGATTTTCATCCTCATTCTCGCTTCGTTTAATATGGTTGGCTCGCTTTCTATCTTAATTGTTGAAAAACTCAAAGACATTGCCGTGCTGAAAAGTATGGGCGCTGACCGAAAACTTATCAGGAGTATTTTTATAACTGAAGGAATGCTGATAAGTCTGGTGAGTTCTATTGCCGGACTGCTTATTGGTTTTATTTTATTGT
>DATCTB010000179.1:0-6281 GCA_036568185.1 Bacteroidales bacterium
TGGCAGTAGTTTTGGGATTTTGGCAAATTTGGTTCCACCTTTTGAAAATGGCGATGAATTGCTCTGCTTTTCAAAAGACAACCTTGTTTATTATCCTGACAGCACGTATAATTGCGATAAAACTGTAGATATAAAAGAACAAGCAGTAATTCAAGAGTTTTCAATTTATCCAAACCCGGTTCAGCGAACATTGACTGTAGAAACAGATTATGCGTATAAGAATACGTGTTTTGTGAAAATATTTTCAGCCGCGGGAGCAGAAATTCTCAGGCAAGATATTAATTCCAGCACAACAAATATTGAAGTAAGCCAACTTGCGAAAGGATTTTACATAGTTCAGCTTGTTAATGGAAATTCCGTTCAGTTAAAAAAGTTTGTAAAGGAATAATTCAGCAATTAATTAATAATCTTTTTGAATTCTTTTTTCCTTAATTCAAAATTCTGCCCTAAATAAACTTTTCTTACATGTGCGTCGTCTGCCAATTCTTTGGCTGAACCCGCTTTCAACACAGAACCTTCAAACATCAGGTAAGCACGGTCAACGATACTGAGGGTTTCGTGCACATTGTGGTCGGTGATGAGGATGCCAATATTTTTTTCTTTCAGTTTGGAAACAATCTGCTGAATATCTTCAACGGCAATCGGGTCAACGCCGGCGAAGGGTTCGTCGAGCAAGATAAAACTAGGGTTTACGGCCAAAGCACGGGCAATTTCGGTACGCCTTCTTTCGCCACCCGAAAGCTGGATTCCTTTGCTTTTCCTGATTTTATTCAAACCAAATTCATCAAGCAATGATTCCAGTTTTTCCTTCTGTTCCTCAACTGTCATTTTGGTAAACTGCATCACAGCCATCAAGTTATCTTCAATACTCAACTGCCTGAAAACAGAGGCTTCCTGCGCCAGGTAACCAATTCCTAACTGGGCCCGTTTGTACATCGGCAGGTTTGTAATTTCCAAATCGTCGAGGAAAACTTTTCCTGAAAAAGGTTTAATCAAGCCAACTATCATATAGAAAGTAGTGGTTTTACCGGCACCGTTCGGCCCAAGTAAACCAATAATTTCGCCTTTATTTACCTCAACAGAAACATCATTTACAACAGTTCTTTGCCTGTATTTTTTTACAACGTGTTCGGTTCTTAGTTTCATATTCTTTTCAAAAGTAGAAAAATAACGCTGAAATCAGAAGGAAAAGTATACTGAGCCAAATATTCCAAAACTTTTTGCATTGGGATTTTCAGCGTCATGAAGGTGAGTAAGCCTCCAAACAGCATCAATCCTGAAGATTTTAAATATATTTTCAATTCCCCCGCCGGCCTCAAGGTAAGGTATATTTCCCAAGGGCCTCATTCCATCAGGGAATTCAGAATAGTTAAGGTTTGCATCAGTCAAGCTTCCATAAACACCGCGAAAATGAACTACTTCGCGCCATTTAAGTTTTCTCATTAAAGGAATCCGGTTTAAAAACAAACCATCGAAATGATGCGAAAAATAAAAATTAACATACTCATCGCTAATAAATTCGTAATAAAGCATCAGGTTGGACGCGTAATCATCGTATAAAAATGTCTGGTTACCATCGTGAATTTTTAGCAGCGGGTAGGGCAATGTTCCCCAGGTTTTTCCCCAATCAATCACGTATTTCGACCAACCCATTGTTCCTAAATTAAACCACTGCTGGATGCCGATATTCAATTTCTGGTAACCATAATCGTTTGAAAAAATATTGGGAATTCCCCATTTATAGTTGATTAAAATAATCGGATACTGACTTTTCAATGTAACCCGGTAAAACTCGCCACTTATGTATTTTTCATCGAACGAAATCCTCGTTCCCAACCCAATTTCATTGGTATAAATCGAATTCGTATAAACAGTATCATTGGCACCCTCAGGATAAATAACGAAATCAGTGCCCGGAAGTGGAAACAATTCACGGTGATTAACAGTCAAAGTATTAATCAAACCATTAAACCATTCGTGCTCATAGGAAACTTCATACTCACGAACCATGGTCAGCTTGTTTATAGGCCCGCGGCTGAAAAGCGAACTCAAAATATTATCGGTGGCGTAAGCATTCGGGCTCATGCCCAATTGTTCAACATCATATTTATAGGAGGCAATTAAGGCTCTTCGTGGATTTTTGTCAAACATGTACATTACTTCGGCACCATATTTAATAGTTTTATCGAGCGTTCCGTATGCAATATAACCTTCCAATTGTACTTTTTTACTGAAACTATTGGCTGTTCTGGCACCAATCCTGAAACGAGCACCTTCAATTTCGTTGTAGCTGAAAAGTTTGGAATAGGGCCCGATTTCAAGTTTTTTTAATGGGAAATAACCCGTCATAACACCATAAAGTATGTCTTTGTAAGTCCTGAAAATGGGCACCTGTTTTATGGAATCAACCATAGTATAAATTTTCTCTTCAGAAGCAGAAAGTGCTTCAGGCCTTGATTCAATCCAATATTCCTCATGCTTATCAGTTGCATGTTTCTCAAATGTTACATCTGAAGGAAGTGCGAAAACCTTTTCATAATCGATTGTATCAAAAACGAAATTCCCGAAAATAGTGGTTTTGTGGCCATACAGCCCGATTACTTTCTTCGCATTTTCAATCACATTGAAATCAACCAGCAATACGTCTTTGGTTTTCATCCAAAACTTATCATCAGTCCACTGAAACTCCTGGTCAACTTCCAAATCGTTTACAAAATTGATATTCGCATCTTCGGCAATCCTCATCCTGATCTTCATAATTGCATAAGATGTATCGTTCACCCATAAACTGCCAGTGTAGGTAAGTTCCTGTTTACGCTTGGGTTTGAACATAATATGGTAGCACCATTTATTACCGATAAAAGTGCTGTCAACAAGGAAATATTTATAAAAATCGTGGCCTGAATTGGCAATAGGGCTAACAAAATTTTTATCAAAAAGCGGAGTGAAATTGCTGTAAACATTCACTTCCTGTGACATACTTCCAAAAAATTGCGAAACGCTTGTGTTTTCCAGACCTGAAATTTGCGTAGCCTGAACGATTTCTTTTTTCGACTTTGGTGATTTTCGTTCATAAATAACTGAATTTGTTTCAGATATTAAAATTGGCAAATAGGATTTTCCATTAATAGTTGATGTATCAACATAAGCCAAAACGAATTTGAAAGGCTTGAAAATTCTTCTGTTTTCAAGTTTTTCGGTAATGTTGTTGGCATCAATTTCTATTTTGGTGTAGGCATCGTATTGGAATTTGTTGAAATTCTGGTAGGTATTCCTTTCTTTATACTTAACAATGCTGTCAATAATAGCATCGGCGGGGTTTCCGGTGTATATGATAATGACTTCGGGCAAGTCCAGGTTTTCGGAAACCAATTCAAAATTGATGGTTTGAAAAACATTTTTTGCGAAAGGTTTAGTAATTTTTGAGTACCCTAAAAGTGAGGCAGTAATTGATTCAGCTTTTGTGTTTTTCAGTTCCAAGGAATAATTCCCATCGAAATCGGTGAGTGTTCCAATTGTTGTTCCAACAATAAGAATATTGGCAAAAGGGACTGGCTCTTTTGTTTTGGAATCGACTACTTTTCCCATAATTTTGGTTACCTGTGCTACTGAATTGGCAGGAAAAGTGGTAATCAGGCATCCTATGAAAATGCAGGTCAGAAAAACAAGAAAAGTAGGATAGCGAACCATTTTAGTTTCAGAACTAAGCTTTTTGTGCAGCATTAAGTTCGTCCCAAAATTCCAAAGCACGGCGGGTGTGGGGAATAACAATAGTGCCGCCAACCAGGTTGGCGATGCCAAAGATTTCCATCATTTCTTCAGTAGAAACACCTTGTTCATAGCATTTTTCCAAATGATAAAAAATACAATCGTCGCATTTAAGTACCATTGAAGCTACCAGGCCAAGCATTTCTTTTGATTTCACATCCAGCGCGCCGTCCATGTATGCATTGGTATCAGTATTGAAAATCCGCTTGATGATTTTGTTGTTGGGCGCTGCCATCAACCTCTCGTTCATCATCTGGCGGTAATCATTAAATTCTTTAACAAGTTTTGCTTTCATTTTTATTTGATTAAAAAATCCCTTCCTTCAATATATCGTGCAGGTGAATTACGCCCACATACTTGCTTTTATTCATAACAATCAATTGGGTGATATTGTTTTCGCGCATAATGCTCAGAGCCTCCACCACCATTTCATTCTGGTCAATAGTGCGGGGAGTTTTCGTCATAATATCACCGGCTTTCAAGTGCTGGTAGTCAGATGATTTTTGAATCATCCGCCTTAAATCGCCGTCGGTAATCACACCAACCAATTTTTCCTTGTCAAGCACAGCAGTAGTTCCGAGCATTTTTGAAGAAATTTCGATAATTACATTGCTGATATTTTCATCTACATTCACTTTTGGCACCATATTATTGATTGAAAGATCTGCAACCCGCATAAACATCCTTTTTCCAAGGGCTCCACCCGGATGAAACTTGGCAAAATCAGCGGGGCTAAAACCCCTCAACTCCAGCAAGCTTACTGCCAGCGCATCGCCCATCACCATTTGGGCTGTTGTGCTTGATGTTGGTGCAAGGTTATTTGGGCAAGCTTCTTTAGCTACCGTGGTATCAATCACTAAATCAGCCTGTTTTGCAAGGTAAGAAGAAGTATTTCCAACCATAGCAATCAGAAAATTTTTTCTTCCTTTTAATAAAGGAATCAAAATTTTAATTTCTGGCGTTTCACCGCTTTTCGAAATAGCGATAACTATATCATCCTGGCGGACAATTCCCAAATCGCCATGAATAGCATCAGCAGCATGCATAAAGATTGAAGGTGTACCGGTTGAGTTGAAAGTAGCAACTATTTTCTGAGCTATAATGGCGCTTTTCCCAATACCTGTAACAATAACGCGTCCTTCGCTATGAAAAATATTTTCAACAGCACGTACAAAATCCTGATTTATTGCGTTTGCTAAACCCTTAATGGCGTTATGCTCATTTTCAATGGCTTGAAGGGCAATTTGTTTAATATTTATTTTTTTGTTCAAAATATTTTATTTTTTTCTTGCGTCAATGCTATTTATTATTGTTATATTTGTATATACCGTATATGAAAAAGCACAAGTCATTCTTAATCAAATATTAACAGGGCAATTTTAATTTTAATTGCAAAGATAAATTTTATCTACCAACACAATGGATAGCACAAAAGATAATTCAGCCTTAAAACAACTTCTCAAGACGTTTTTTGGTTTTTCAAGTTTTAAAGGCAACCAGGAGGCTATTATTCATAGTTTATTGAATGGTGACGACACTTTTGTTGTGATGCCAACCGGAGGCGGGAAGTCGTTATGTTACCAACTGCCTGCATTGCTTAACGATGGCACTGCCATTGTTGTTTCTCCGCTTATCGCTTTAATGAAAAACCAGGTTGACATGATAAGGAATTTCAGCTCTCAAACTGGAATCGCCCATGTTATGAATTCATCTTTGTCGAAAACCGAAATGAATATTGTTAGGGAAGATATGCTGAGCGGTAAAACAAAATTGCTGTATATGGCGCCCGAATCGCTTACAAAAGATGAGAATATAGAATTTTTACAAAAAATAAATATCACTTTTTATGCTATTGATGAGGCGCATTGTATTTCGGAATGGGGGCACGATTTCAGGCCAGAATACCGGAAATTGCGACCAATCATCAATGCCATCGGGAAAAAAGTTCCAGTAATCGCACTAACAGCAACAGCTACGCTAAAAGTTCAGGAAGATATTCTTAAAAACCTGGAAATACCGAATGCAAATGTGTTCAAATCATCATTTGACAGGGCAAATCTTTACTATGAAATTCGGCCTAAAACTAAAACGGTTAACAAAGAAATTATAAAATACATTAAAACTCAACCTTCCAAGTCGGGAATTATTTATTGCCTTTCCAGGAAAAAAGTTGAAGAAATAGCAGAAACACTTGTTGTTAACGGCATTCGGGCATTGCCCTATCATGCTGGCCTCGACCCAGCCACTCGTCGCAATAACCAGGATATGTTTTTGATGGAAGAAGTGGAAGTTATAGTTGCTACGATTGCATTTGGAATGGGAATTGACAAGCCCGACATCAGGTTTGTCATCCACCACGATATTCCGAAAAGCATTGAAGGATATTACCAGGAAACAGGCCGCGGAGGACGCGATGGCGGTGAAGGAAATTGCATCACATTCTACAGCTATGATGATATTCAGAAACTGGAAAAGTTTATGAAAGACAAGCCTGTTGCCGAACAGGAAATTGC
>DATCTB010000180.1:0-3097 GCA_036568185.1 Bacteroidales bacterium
CATAAAATAACCGATTCGCGTGTTGCGCGTGCCACGCCACCCAAGGTTCCCGAACTTGCCGAAGGCCGGATAAAAGCTGCCGGGTTGGTGCTCAGCTCTTCCATCCGGGTTTTATCGCCCAGAATGCTGCCTTTTGTGCGGGTGCTGCTCGGGTCGATGGCTAGGACTGCCACTTTTTTTTCTTTTTTTATTAAAAATAAACCAAACGATTCGATGAACGTGCTTTTGCCAACACCGGGAACGCCGGTAATCCCAATCCTGAGCGAGTTGCCGGAATAAGGCAGACAATTGTTCACCAGTTCGCGGGCAATTTCCTGGTCGGCGGGCAATTTGCTTTCGATAAGTGTGATGGCACGGCTCAAAATGCTGCGGTCGCCGGCAAGGATTCCTTGTAAAAAATAAGCAGCACCAGGCTTTTCTTTCCTGAACTGGCTGAGGTTTCCCGCCAATCCCGGGTTAACTGCCGAAGGCTGTTCAATCCCGGCATTCACTTTCAGGGCGCTTTCTTTATGGTGGTGCTTATCTTCCATTCAATATGCTTAACAAAAGCAAAGATAATTGAATTCAACCTTAACAAGTTTTATCAAATACATTTGAACGAAATGTTTTCAGAAAAAAATTAAAAAAAGCCTTAATTTTGCATCGCTTTATAAAAAGAGCAGCTCTCCGTAGCTCAGTTGGTAGAGCAGCTGACTCTTAATCAGCGGGCCCCAGGTTCGAGCCCTGGCGGGGAGACGGAAAAACCACTTCATTTGAGGTGGTTTTTTTCTTTTATGCCATATTGAAAGTTGCATACATATATACAAGGAGGTTAAAAAACCTTTGCGGATACTTAAACAAGCTTTGCGACTAATAATTCAATATTTGCAACCGCTTTTTAAACCTTTGCGATAGCACTTACAACCTTTGCGATTGGTTATTTATCTTTTGTGATAGCTTATATAACTTCTACAACTGCTTATACATTCTTTGCGGCTGCAAGTTGTAATTGTACAAGAGGTTGTTTCACCTATATATATAGGTGTAACTATTTTGAGTTTACCCTTGTTTTAGCAAACAAAGAAGCCCCGGCCATGATGCCGGGGCTTCTATTCACTAAGGGAATGTTTGTTTCAAATAATGATTACAAGCTGGTATTATTTCTTTTTCAAATTAGAAAATTTTAATGCGGTGGCTTGCTTATAGATGGGCGAAGTGGTGCCGAGCAGAGACTTGAGGTAAGCTTTTACTTTGGTTGCACTGGCGATAAGGCCGGTAACCGGTGTGTAGAGCACCTGGTCGCGTTGGGCACGGGCTTGTGTGAGGGGCGATTCGAGGGGCATTACTGCTTCGTTTTTGGTTTTCAAATTGGTGAGGACTGCCTGCAAAGCAGTTACCTGCAATTCGGGTTCGTTGGGTGCGTATTCAGGAACGGACTGGAGCAGGGTAAGCAGTTGTTCAAAAAAATTGACTGCGCTGTCCATGCTTTGCTGCGAAGAAGAATGTTCGACAACGGGTTTACCTGTTTCGGCCTCGATGGCAAGCTTTTCTTCTTCAGTGAGCTTAGCATTTGCACGACGGCCTTGTAATTTGCGAATGGAAGTGAGGGCGATTTCAATTACTGAATCGGGAGCACCTGAGGAAACCAATGCGCTATAAATTCTCGAAACCAGTTTGCTGACCGGTTTGAAGGCATCCTGCCTGGCTGCAACTGCCAGCGCATAGGGCTGATAAGTTACGTTTACCCTGGTAATAGCCTGCTGCCCATCTGCCAGAAGGGCTTGCAGGGCGGGCACCTTGATAGCGGCATTTGACGGGTTGTAGGATTCGCCTAATGAAAGGCATATTTGTACTAAACTTGCATAATTGGCCACATTTTTTGGATGGCCGGTTTCTGAATTACTTGACATGGTGTTAATTTTAAATTAATGGGTTATTAAATTAATGAATTGTTGAATTGTTGAATTAAAGAATTGGGGATTGCGCATTTGGGTTTATGAATATTGAACATTTAGGTTAATAGCAGATTTCAAATTTAAAATGGGTTAGTGAATTGTGCAATAGCTTGTTGAAATTTAGAAAAAATCTAAAAAACCCACTAATTGATTGATTTTCTGAAATTGCATAGAGCCGCCAAATTGAAAGGTTTAAAATTTTATCTTTGGATGGAATAAAAAAAGCCCAATAACGGGAACTTTTGAGTGAGTAATTAATTTTTTAAAGAGAATTGAGGATTTTAGATTTTATATGACGAATGAAAAACTGACAAGGAAGGAAATTATTGACAAGCGCTTGAAACAAGCGGGATGGAATGTGACTGACCGAACTCAGGTTATTGAGGAATTTGATATTCACTTGACAGTTGTGGAAGAACCGACAACTCCATATGCCGGACACCAATACAGCGACTATGTTTTATTGGGGAAAGATGGTAAACCATTTGCCGTTGTAGAAGCCAAAAAGACTTCTGTTGATGCAGCACTTGGACGGGAACAAGCCAAACAATATTGCTACAATATTCAATCTACGCAAGGCGGAGAATTACCCTTTTGCTTTTATACCAATGGACACGATATTTATTTTTGGGACTTAGAGAATTATCCGCCAAAAAAGGTTTATGGATTTCCTACCCGTGACGACCTTGAACGCTACTCATACATTCGCAAGGCAAGAAAACAATTAGCCGGAGAACTCATTAATACCAAAATAGCAGGGCGTAATTATCAGATTGCTTCTATTCGTGCTGTAATGGAGGCAATTGAAAAACGGAAACGCAAATTCTTGCTGGTCATGGCGACTGGCACTGGTAAGACTAGAACTTGTATCGCTTTGGTTGATGCATTGATGAGAGCCGGTTGGGCGGAAAGGGTTTTGTTTTTGGTGGACAGAATCGCATTGCGTGACCAGACTTTGGAAGCATTCAAAGAGCATTTGCCCAACGAACCACGCTGGCCAAAACAAGGAGAAAAAGAAATTGCATCCGATAGGAGGATTTATGTTTCGACTTATCCGACTATGTTGAACGTAATTCGTAACGAAGAAAAAAGTTTAAGCCCTCATTTCTTTGATTTGATTGTGGTGGACGAAAGCCACCGAAGTATTTACAACACCTATCAGG
>DATCTB010000181.1:0-6572 GCA_036568185.1 Bacteroidales bacterium
GCGTTCGGTGATGTGCTGCATTTCACCCGGGTCGAATTCAGCCTGGCTTTCCAAATTATTCACCTCGGCAATAATATCTTTCAATTCAATAATTAGGCTTTGCAATCGTTCAGTCAACTCAGCAACACCGCTCAAATAAGGCCCAATTTTCCGCAGGTTTTCCTTTACTTCAATAAGTTGATCTATCAATGATTTTTCTTCATCAGCCAGAATTTTGTTTGCAGTATTTATTCCTAAAAGAACTTCTTCGGCATGTACCAGCAGTTTTTCCCGTTCCTGCAAATGTTCAGATTCTCCTTCAACAATTCCGGCTGCTTCCAATTCATTCAGCTGAAACTGAAAATAATCAGCATCTTTCTTCGACTGGTCGTTTTGCAAAACAAGCTGATTCAATTTTTTTTGTAAAGAAATAAAATCCAAAAATGCTTCTTTGTAGATTTTTATCGTATCAGGAAAATCTATAAAATCATCCAGGGCATTCAGTTGAAAAGAAGCTTTATTCAGCAACAGGGTTTCGTGCTGAGAATGAATATCTACCAGTTGATCACCAAGTTCCTTGAGAATATTCAGGTTGACAGGGGTATCATTTATAAAAGCTCTCGATTTCCCGGAAGGAACAATTTCGCGGCGCAAAATACTAAGCGGCTCATAGTCAAGATCATTTTCTTTAAAAAAAGTTTGCAATTGCAACTTTTTAATATCAAAAACGCCTTCAACGCTGCACTTTTTATTCTCGTCGCTGAGTACTGTTGTGTCAGCCCGGTTGCCGAGCAATAGTCCCAAAGCGCCAATTAATATTGATTTTCCAGCCCCGGTTTCACCTGTAATAACAGTAAAACCTTCCGGAAAGCCAATCTCCAGGTTATCAATTAATGCGTAATTTTTGATAGTGAGCGTTTTCAGCATAGAAAAATGGGTAAGCTCAAAAGAAAACAAATATAGAAAAGAGAGGTGACTTAATTGAAAGTTGAATGAATTATTTCATCACTGCTTCGTACTTATCACCGTTTGGCGGATCGATTTCCGTCATAATGTTAATCATTTCAATCTGTTCGGAAGGAGTGGCTTCTGAATAAATATCAATAATTTCCTGGCGCTTGGCCTCAAGAAGTATCTGGTAGGAATAAATATTTGGGTTCAAATCATAAATTGTCTTCAGATAGCCCAGCGTTTTCGTAATTTCACTTCTTCCCCCTTCAACATCTTTGGACATGATGTCCAGGCCATTTCGATGGTATTCGTAAAGGAAATCACGCTGAGCCTGGTAGGTTTGGTTCAAAAAATTTTCAACCATCAAAGTCCGGTTTTTCTGGCTTGCAAAAGCCTGCCAGCCAGGCTCGTTCGAGCTTTGGGCCGTGATGGCAACAGCCTGGGCCTTTTGGTAAAAAGGTGTTCCTTCATACTTAGCGTAAGTATCCAATTCCATACCTAAAAGAAAATAGGCATAAAAAGCAAGCACCTGGGTAAGGTTGTCGTTGTATGTATTATCGGAATAAATCATGGGCTGGAAAGGAATGTAGTTGAAGTTGATGTCGTTATCAACAATATTGGTTAACAGCGACATATAACTTGTACCATAAATCGGCCGCTGCAAAACAACGTTCAGGTTTGCCTTGAATTGATCGCCTCCCTGCGCGGCTGCTGTAATAGTTACCACGAAAGTACATTCAATCCGTTCGTTTACTGTAACATTTAGCTCCGACCACTTTCGGTCGTTCATAAACTCGAAAATCGAGTTTTTCATAGCATCAAAAACGCTTTGGTCAACACCTTCAATTTTTGGAGCCAGAACCTGGACTTTGCAAAGAAATTCCTGGGAAGAAACGTTTCCGAAAAGCAGCATTAATATTGAAATAAACAGCAACTTCCTGATCATGCCAGCTTCGTTTTTTTGATTTGTGATTCAATTGAATCTAAAATATCAGCGGCAACTTCCGTTTTCGATTTTAAAGTAAAATCAGTTTTTTCACCCAGCCTGCTCATTATCGTTATTTTGTTTGTATCGTATCCAAAACCGGCACCCGCATCCTGCAATGAATTTAAAACGACCATATCCAGGTTTTTATTGCTGAGTTTCTTTTTCGCATTGCCCACTTCGCTATCCGTTTCGAGAGCAAAACCTACAAGGAACTGCTTAGTTTTTTTCATTTTCCCCAATTCAGCAAGGATATCTTTTGTTGGTTTCAGATTTATTGATTTCAAACCAGCCTCTTTTTTTATTTTTTTTATTGAAGTTTTATCGGGTGTAAAATCAGCAACCGCGGCTGTCATAACGGCAAAATCCATTTTATCGAACAGGCTGGTGCAGGCTTCATACATTTCTTCAGCGGTTTTAACAGGATGGACCTGGATAAGCGGATGATCAACTTTATGGGATACAGGACCAAGAACCAATTCAACCCGGGCACCTTTGCCTGCAAATGCTTTGGCAATCTCAATTCCCATTTTTCCGGAGCTGAAATTTCCAATAAACCGCACGGGATCAATGGGTTCGAAAGTTGGCCCGGCACTTACAAGCACTTTCTTATTCAAAAAAAAAGAATCTTTCTGAAAACTTTTCCTAATAATCTCAAGAATAATTTCGGGTTCCTCAAGTCTTCCAACACCTTTTAATCCGCTGGCAAGCTCACCTTCAACAGGTTCTATCAATTGATAACCAAACGACTGAAGCTTTTTAATATTTTCCTGGGTTGTCGGATGCTTGTACATATCCAAATCCATGGCCGGGGCAAAAAGAACAGGGCAACGCGCTGAAAGCAAGGTCGTCAGCAACAGATTATCAGCAATGCCAGTGGCAACTTTTGCCATAGTGTTAGCCGTAACAGGGGCCAACAGGAATAAATCAGCCCACAAACCCAACTCAATATGGCTGTGCCAATTGCCGTTTTCCGGGTCAAAAAAATCAGTTAATACCGGCCTGTTTGAAAGGGTGGCCAAAGTGAGTGGAGTAACAAATTCTTTTGCAAAAGGAGTTAATAAAACCTGGACTTCCGCTCCTTCTTTTTTTAATAAACGAACGAGAAATGGTATTTTGTAAGCAGCAATGCTCGATGTAATACCAATGATTATTTTTTTTCCTTTCAACATGAAGTTTTGTTAAAAACCTCCGGCTTCCTTGTGTGGGTTGCGAATGTAAATCTGATCGTTCAAAAATTCATGAACAGCAATTAAGGTTGGTTTTGGAAGTCTTTCATAGAATTTGGCAATTTCAATTTGCTCACGGTTTTCAAACACTTCTTCCAAGTTGTCGGCAGCGGGTGCAAACTCCTCAATTTTCTGGTCAAGTTCCTGTTTTATTTCAGAAGCAATTTGGTTTGCCCTTTTTGAAAGCACAGCAACTGTTTCATATATATTTCCTGTATGATCGTAAAACCTGTCTTTCTGACGGGTAACAGCTGTAGATTCCGTTTTTACTTTTTTGTAATCCATATTATTAAAATGTATTAGTTACTTAAATGTGCCCTAGCGTTATCGTTTATATGACTGACCTCTTTTGTGTATTTGCTGTCAGGATAAAGATAAAGCAAGTTATTGTATGCTTCTATTGTTTTTTCGTAGCGTTCTTGTTTTTTTGAAGAAATACTTTTTTCAGCATAATCATAATATGCCTTTACGGTAAAGTACAAAATTTCTTCTTTATAATCAGTGTCAGGGTATTCATCAATCAGGTTTTTGAATGATGTTATTGCAGCCTGATAATCCTGCATACGGTAATAGAGTTTGCAAATATTATAATCTTTCTTTTCAAGTTTTTCCCGCAAATCATCCATCAAATTATTAACCTCTGCAACTTTTTCACTTTTAGGATATAAATCAACAAAACCCTGCAATTCAGTTAAAGCAAGGTAAGTTGTTGTTTGGTCGAGCGAATATTTTGGCGACTGCAAGTAATTGCAATAAGCCGACATAAATGCGCTTTCTTCGGCCTTGTCGCCTCTCGGGTAAGTTTGAAAATATTGCTTGTAATAATAAGACGCGATGTTGTACTGCTTGGTTTGAAAATAACAATTGGCCGAATAATAGGTTAAAAGTTCGCCTTTTTCGGTTCCACGGTAAACTGCCCTGAGTACATCAAAAAATTGAAGTGCTTTGTTGAAATCACCTGCTTCATACAGATCAACTCCTGTTTCAAACTTCAGGGTATTACTTCCACTTTTCAATGTTTTCTGATAGCTTTTGCAAGAAAAGCTAACAGTCAATATTCCAGCTAGTAAGATAAAAAAAATGGCCTTTCGAAACATGCGGCAAAAATAGGATAATTTATTAAAGTACAAAACGAATCTTTGTTAAGAAAATATAACTAAACACAATGATTTATTACCATAAAAAACCATGCTGAATAATGGTTTTTCAAACGAATTAGGAATTCAAACGCAGTTTCTGTTAATTTCTTGTGTCCGTAACTTCAATAATTTAGCTTGCCAAGTCATTATATTATCTAATTTTGCACCTTGAAAATCTAAACTTTTTAAAATTATGATGGACGTTTTTGACAAATGCGTTGTAACTCTAGGCCCTCTTGGTCAATATGCCCACCAGGCTGAGGGATATTATATGTTCCCAAAACTGGAGGGTGAAATATCAAATAAAATGATTTTCCAGGGAAAAGAAAGGCTTGTATGGAGCCTGAACAATTACCTTGGTCTTGGAAACCACCCTGAAGTCAGGAAAGCTGATGCTGATGCTGCCAAAGAATGGGGAATGGCTTATCCGATGGGTGCCCGAATGATGTCGGGACAGACAAAATACCACGAAGAACTGGAAAGCAAACTGGCTGAATTCGTAGGCCGTGAAGCTGCTTACCTGTTGAATTATGGTTACCAGGGAATGGTTTCAATCATCAATGCGATGGTTAACCGAAATGATGTAATTGTTTACGATAGTGAGGCACATGCTTGTATTATTGATGGAATGCGCCTGCACTTTGGAAAACGATTCGTTTATCCCCACAACAACATTGACAACCTGGAACGTGAATTAAAACGTGCCACCAAAATAATTGAAAAAACCGGAGGCGGAATTCTTGTTATTACCGAGGGCGTGTATGGTATGTCAGGTGATTTGGGTAAGTTGGATGAAATTGTTGAATTAAAAAAGAAATATAAATTCCGTCTGTTTATTGACGATGCACACGGATTTGGAACTATGGGACCAACAGGCGCCGGAGCTGACGAGCATTTTGGTGTTCAGAAAGATGTTGATTTGTATTTTGGCACTTTTGCAAAAGCAATGGCCGGAATTGGTGGTTTTGTTGCTGGAGATAAAAACGTGATTAAATATCTGCAATATACCATGCGCTCTCAAATTTTTGCCAAATCCTTGCCAATGCCAATGGTTATAGGAGCGCTCAAAAGGCTTGAACTGGTAAAATCGAAACCTGAGCTCAGAGAAAAATTATGGACAGTTGTAAACGCACTTCAAAAAGGACTGAAAGAACAAGGATTCAATATAGGTGATAGTGGTTCGCCCGTAACACCTGTAATACTTGAAGGTACCGTTGGTGAAGCCACCCAGATAACATACGACCTCCGTGAAAATTACAACATTTTTTGCTCCATTGTTGTTTACCCTGTTGTTCCAAAAGGTGTTATCCTGTTGCGGCTTATACCAACAGCAGTGCATACACTTGAAGATGTAGACTATACAATTAAAGCTTTTATTGATGTTAAAAGAAAACTTCTTGCGAAAGAATATTCTGAACAGGTAAAGGAAAAAACAGTAAAGTAATGTAAACTCATGAATAATAATCCAGTTCTGAGAAATTTGGAGCTGGATTTTTATTTTTTTACAGAAATAATGACACTAAACAAAACCCTTACAAGAGCCAATTTCTGGGCGATAGCTATCAACTCTACCGTGGCCTATCTCCTGGCAAGTATCATTGTTTTTTACGTAAACCACGTAATGACGATTATTGGCGCCGCCTTGTTTGGTTTCGATTTGAGTTTCAACTACAATACTATTTATTACCATGTCGAATCATACGAATGGTCCGCTGATTCTGTCAAGCTAATATTTAGTGCAGGGCCTATTATTGTGCTTATTATTGGTTTTGTTTCCATGATTTTCTTTTCCAAGTTGAAAGAAGATGAAACCCGCTTCAAAATTTTGCTTCTTTGGATTGGCCTGATTGCTTTCAATCATTTTTTTGGAGGACTTGTTATTGGAAATCTCTTCAAAAATGGCGTTGGACATGTGTTTAACTGGATGTATCTGAAAGACACTGAAAAAATGGCTATTGCGCTGTTTGGTATCTTTTGTCTTGTTGCAACGGCATTGCTGATGGCCCGCCCAGTGGCCATGTCAACCAATTCATACATCAACAACCTGAATGAAGATAATTTCCCCTTTATCATTACGGCTCAAATTATAGTTCCTTTTCTGCTGGGAACTGTCCTTTCAATTGCCTATCATTTTCCGAATGTTTTATTCCAGGAAAGATATTCGTGGATAAGTCTTGCGGCAATGCTAGTGATAATAGTCATCAGGATAAATAATTACAATACAATTTATTTTGATGAAGAAACGCGAAAAATCAAACTGGTATGGCTGCCTGTTCTTTTTACCCTTCT
>DATCTB010000182.1:0-2066 GCA_036568185.1 Bacteroidales bacterium
TCCAACAGGGCTGAAATGGAGGTTTGGACGAAGGATTGAAGGTGAACACAGGGTTATCATTTGCAATGCTGACGAAGGTGAACCGGGTACTTTTAAAGACCGCGTTTTACTGACAGAGCTTCCTGATTTGGTTTTTGAAGGTATGGTGCTCGCGGCCTATGCAACGGGCGCTGATATTGGCTTGCTTTATTTGCGTTATGAATATAAGTATATGCTTAAATTCCTGAATAGGGTTTTACAGGAAATGCGTGACAAGAAATTATTAGGAAAAAATATTTCGGGAATTGCTGATTTCAATTTTGATATCAGGATTCAGTTAGGTGCAGGTGCTTATGTTTGTGGCGAAGAGTCAGCTTTGATTGAATCACTTGAAGGTAAAAGGGGTGAACCACGTGATAAACCACCATTCCCAGTTGAAAAAGGTTATCTGAATTATCCAACCATTGTCAACAATGTGGAAACATTGGCTATGGCGGTTAAAATTGTCAAGAATGGAGCGGCATGGTTTAATTCTTTTGGAACAAAAGATTCGCTTGGTACCAAGTTGTTGAGTGTTTCCGGCGATTGCAAATTCCCGGGAATTTATGAAGTGGAATGGGGAACATCCATCCGCGAAGTTGTTGAAATGTGCGGTGCTGAAGATGTTCAGGCAATGCAGGTTGGAGGGCCTTCGGGTATGCTGATTGGCGTGCGCGATTTTGACAATATCAACAGCAACGATTTGATGAAATGGTACAAACCTTCAGGAATGATGGTGGCTGAAAAGTTTTTCGACCGTAAACTCAGCTATTCCGACCTTCCTACCGGTGGTTCCATAATCATTTTTAATAAACACAGGGATTTGCTGAAAGAAGTGGTGATGAATTTCCTTGATTTCTTCATTGAAGAATCGTGCGGTTCATGCTCTACATGCCGCAACCTACCTTACATAATGAAATTGAAACTACAGAAAATTCTGGATGGGCATGGAGTCCGCCAGGATATCGACGACTTGCTCAGCTGGGGAAAAACCATCAAAGTTAGCCGATGCGGGCTTGGACAAACTGCTGCCAACCCTGTGCTTTCGAGTATCTTGAATTTCAGACATTTGTATGAACAATATGTTCAGGCAATGGCTGATTATGATAATGTGTTCGACCTGGAAAAATCAGTTCAGGATGCAAACAAATTTGTAGGCAGGAAAATGGAAGTGAATCATTTTTAAATTTTTATAAAAAATGGAACAGACAATACAACTCAGCATCGACGGAAAAGTAGTTTCGGCTAAAAAAGGGCAAACTATTGTTGAAGCTGCAAAAGACAACAATATTTATATTCCAACATTGTGCAACTTTGAAGGGGTAGCTCCAAAAGCATGTTGCCGCATGTGCACCATAAAGCTAAACAACAGGTTTATGACTGCTTGCTCTACACCAGTTTCTGATGGTATGGAAATTGAAAACAATACTCCTGAAATCAACGATATCAGGAAAAGTATCATTGAATTGCTTTTTGTTAGTGGAAACCATTTTTGCCCTGCTTGCGAAAAAAGCGGAAACTGCGAATTACAGGCACTTGCCTACCGCTACCAGATGATGGTGCCACGATTCCCCTATATTTTTCCGCAAAAAGGTATTGAAACAAGTGCTAAAATCCTGAAAGACCAAAACAGGTGTATAGCTTGCAAAAGGTGCATTAAAACTATCAAGGACGAAAAAGGCAGAAACTATTTTGCATATTATAAAAGAGGTCACGATTTGCAGGTAGTTCTTGACCCTGAACTCGGAAAGGAAATTACTGATGAAATGGCAAAACTTGCCATGGAAAATTGCCCTGTAGGTTCAATTATTTATAAAGAAATTGGATTCGCACAGCCTATCGGGAAAAGAAAATATGACAAAGAACCTATTGGTAGTGAAATAGAAAATTAGGAAAAATTTATAATTATGAATAAAAAAATAATTGCAACTACTTCGTTGGCTGGCTGTTTCGGATGCCACATGTCCATTCTCGACATTGACGAACGTATTCTCGACCTGATTGAATTGGTTGAGTTCAATAAATCGCCTATTGACGATATAAAGAAG
>DATCTB010000183.1:0-3675 GCA_036568185.1 Bacteroidales bacterium
TTGTCCAAATTTGCCCACCGCCACAAAACTGCTGTTATCAGTTTTTTACTTATCGCCCTTTCACTTATTGGAGGAACAGCAGTTAGTTTGTGGCAGGCAAAACAGGCTCAGCAGCAACGCGACCTGGCACAGAAAAATGAACAGGTTTCGGTTGCTACCAAAAACTTTCTTCTTGATTTGTTTATGGCGGCACATCCTTCCAAAACCAAGGGCGATACCATGACTGTTTTTCAATTTCTTGATAAAGGATATGAAGAAGCTGAAGCATATTCCGGTTCACCTGAAATAAAGCTCGAAATGCTTACCACCATTGGAAAACTTTACCGTTCGCTGGGCGATTACTCCAAGTCGAAAAAAGTTTTAAATAATGCTTATGCCCTGGCAAAAGATTCAGCTTTGCAATTGTCCGTTTCCTACATACTCGCCATTGAGGAGCTGGCACTTTATCAGCGGGATATTGGCAATTACGATTCGGCTTATGTATTAATGAACCAGGTTTTGCGCATGTATTCTGATATCAATTATCCTGAAAAGGATAGCTTATTTACAGCCTCACTCAAATATCAGTCGTTTATCTGTAAATATCTTGAGAAAACGGATAGCGCCATTTTACTTATAAATAAAGCCATTTTATTAGAGGAACAATTGTGGCCCAACTTCAACAACATTAACCTTGCCGAAAGCTATCATGTGCTGGGTGTTATTTATAAAAATCAATCTCAGTATGAGCCAGCTATTGAATACCTTACCAAGTCGCTGAACTTATGCGAATCGCTGATGGGAACAAATTTTCCCGGTACCATGGCTAATTTGAATGCCCTATCGGGAACTTTGATACTTGCCGGTGATTATGAATCGGCACTTGAGCAAAATAAACGAGCTAAAGATATTGCTATTCGGCTATACGGGAGTGAACATAAGGAAACAGCCACAGTTATAGATAACCTGGGGGGTGTATTTTTAAAATTGAAAAACTACGATAGCGCTTACTTTTATTATAAATCAGGGCTGGATATCCGCCAGAATATTTATCCGGGACAAAAGAATCAACACCTTATGCTTTCTATTAATAACCTGGCGTCGCTTTTCATAGAATCGCAGCAAGCTGATTCGGCTAAAAAATACCTTTCTGGTGCTTTGCAAATGAGTACTTCGGAAAAAGTTCATGCCAGGCAACGTGCATTCACCTATAGCCTTGCCGGCGATTATTATTATCAATTGGCAATAAATGATTCAGCAAGTTATTTTTATCAAAAATCTATAACCGAAAGCATGTCATACCTGCCTGAAACTGATGAACGGGTTGTTTCTGTTCAGAAAAAATTAGATCAGCTAAACTCTATTCAATAGAAAATTCTATTTAAAAAAGGCAAGCTACCTGAGTAGCCTGCCTTAAAAGAAACCAACCTGCCGTCAATGGTTCCGAAGAGATCATGAACAACAGGGTGATTAGTTAAATTTCAATAAAGTCCAAATCAAGGCTTTATGTCACCGAGTGCATTATTGCTGAAAGTATTATTGCTTTCGTTCAGGATAGCATTTCCTGGGGCAACCCAAATTCCCCAGGTTTGGCTATCGGAAATGTTGCTGTTGGTGATGGTCAGTTTTGCGCCGGGAGAACCATAAAGATAGATATTTGCACTTCTGCCGGTAGTGCTTCCTCCATACTCAACTATACCGTAGTTAATGATGTTCTCAGAAGAAGAAGTTAACTCAATCCCTTTCCATGATCCAGGAGCCTGATTTATTCCTGAGAATTTAATCTTTTGGCTTTCTGTTCCGTCAGCTATCAAGGTACCAGATTGTGTAACCAATATTCTCAGGCTCTGGTCAAAGAGGCAGGTAACGCCTGGTTCAAAAGTTACTTTGGATTCTATCGTAAACGAGCTAAGAGAATGATATGGAACACTCAGTGCGGGTACGGTTCCAGAATTTTCGAAAACATTGGCGGTATTGCCTGGAGCAGCCACTTCGATGGCTTGAATACCATTGTTCAAAAAAACAGAATTTTTATCAAGTGCAAAAAGGTTCGGCGCACCAATACGCATGGGCGCTGCCTCGTTGTCATTAAAATTATTGTTTGAAAATTCTGAAATGTTCCCGTGATCTCCATCAACATATAAAGCATAGCCACCCGATTGGGTTATAGTGGTATTCCGAATGCTGAGTTGGGCCGAAGTGTTACTTTGCAGATAAAGTGCCGTTTTTTGGTTGCTGGTCTCACTGCTGCCAGCATGATGTATCTTCACATAATTCAGTTTGTTGTTCACATTGTTGGAGGCAATGTGTAGTGTTTTCCAGCTTCCGTTCACTTTGTCAACTCCCCGGAATGTGATGTTTTTGGTACTGGTTCCTTCGGCATTCAGATAGGCGCTGTTACCGGTAAACCAAAGTCTTACGTCTGATCCAAGTTCAATAACCACACCGGGTTCCAGTGTAACCCCTGCAGTAATCTGAGCTGAGACCAGCGCATAGTAATCGGGGTAATCTTCATTGTCAAATAAATTTGGATAAGTAATGTTACTGCTGATGTTATTAGGCAACACACCACCAATGTAAAGGGTAAGAATTCCTGTGGCATTTTTGCCCTTTCCATCGTCGGCAACCACTTCAACCTTATACAATCCAGGTATGGAAGTGATGAACGTGGCGGTGAACATGCCAGTGCTTGTGATTACAGCCGCTGACCCAACAGGTGATTGGATTATATTCCATGTGATTTGTAAGGCATCACCATCTGGGTCGGAAGCTGTTACTGATAAGTTGCTGGTTGCATCGGTCATGCCCGTTACATCTGCTCCTACATTCAGTACGGGCGGATTGTTATTGTCAGATACAGGTTCGTCTTTGTCTTTCTTACATCCGTTCCATAAAAGTAATACAGCCACGAAACAAGCTGCTAAAGTTGTTTTTGTTAAATTTTTCATAGTTTTTTATTTTTAAAAGTTTCTTTCAGCTATACATACACCCTTTGTTGTGAAAGTGGCTCACGAGGAAGAAAAAAAATTCGAACTTTACCAAATGAAAAAAACCAAAACCATTTTAATAGCAATAACCCTTGCATTATTGCTTGTTGGCTGCAGCCAGCCTGAGAAAAAAGCTGAAACAAAAGAAAGCAGCCCCATCAGTTTTATTAAAACCTCCGGTAAGCTTTTGGTGGATGAAGCGGGCAATTCAATGCTTTTAAAAGGGACAAACCTTGGAAACTGGCTGGTTCCGGAAGGCTATATGTTTAAAATGGAGCAAGTGAATTCGCCCCGTAAAATTGACGAATTGCTGTATGAACTGGTTGGCCCTGATAGTTTGCAAGCGTTTTGGAATGGTTTCCTAAACAACTACATCACGCACGAGGATATCAAATATTTAATGAGCATTGGCTGTAACCACATCCGTTTGCCGTTTCATTATAAGCTGTTTACCGATGAGTTGTATATGGGAGAAAGAAATACCGGTTTTAAATATTTTGACAGGCTGATTGAATGGTGCAGAGAGGAAAATCTGTATGTTTTGCTGGATATGCATGCTGCCCCCGGTGGGCAAACCGGAGATAATATCGACGACAGCCATGGTTACCCTTACTTGTTGAAAAGCAAATCATCCCAGGATTTAATGACCGAAATTTGGGTGAAAATAGCCCGCAAATACCAAAATGAACCCATCATTATTGGTTACGAT
>DATCTB010000184.1:0-5244 GCA_036568185.1 Bacteroidales bacterium
GCTGAAGTTTTTTAAAAGAAATGGTCCTTCTGTTATATAACGGAAGGACTTTTTTTATTTAGAAAAGAACAGAAAGTTTTTCTTTCACAAAATCAGCATCAGGGTCAATATCGAAAATCAGGGTGGGCTTAAGATAGAATAATTCTTTTTCGTGCTTGAAGCGTTCCTCGCCACCTCCGGTAATGTTCAGCATGATGATGGCATTCTTATCAAAATCGGCTTCTTTAGTTTTTTGAATCAAAGTGGCAGTAGCAATGGCTGCAGCAGGGTGGAGGTCTATTCCTTCTGTCTCCTGAAATATTTTGTTGGCTGCAATTGACTCCTGGTTATTTGCCAGCAACACATCGCCACCTGTATCCAACAATGCATCATACAGCCCGCCGGCAAGTGAATAAGGCGGTTTGCGGTTGGAAAGCACTTTGGCATCAATGGTCTCAACATGCTTGCGGGCAAGGTTGTCATCCAAATGCAGCATAGCCCGCGAATTGGCTTTCCAGGCAGCAAAAATGGGTACGAAAGGATAATTTTGAGAAACCAGCAATTTCATTTTCCTGTTTCCAAAACGCCCGTCTTCAATTAATCGCAAATTGGCTTCCCATGCAGCAATGGCGCCGGTTCCGCTTCCTACAGCCTGGAAATAATATTCGGGGATTTCGCCAATGGTTGTAGTTGCTGAAAGCATGGTTGTGCCCATCCCATCGCGGCGGGCAACGTTTTTCGCTCCGCCTTCAGCAATGTATTTTTCCATCTGGCAGGCAATATTTCCCAAATGAATGGCATCAAAATAATCACTTCCTTTCTTGCTGCAAACCAATTGGACACATTCGTCAATGGGTTCGTCAAACCACAAAGCATCCAAATTATCCTCGGGAACGCAAAGCAGCAAAGGAATTTTATTATCCGAACAAACCCTTGCAAAAGCCCTTGCCGTATTTCCAGCCGAAGCTACAACCAATACTCTCCCATCGTGGTTATCCTTTCTGGCGGAAACCGAAAAAGCTTCAGTTTCTTTAAATGAACAAGAACGCATGGTTGCCCCTTTTTCAGGAAAATAACCGCTGAAAGTAATGTAGAGATTGGACAAGCCAAGTTTTTTGGCTAAGCCTTCACTTTTGTAAGTAACAGGTGCCGAAGAACCTCTCAGCATTTTCTGGACAGGCAGCCAGTCGGCAAATTTGAAAATTCCGTATTCATCGCCTTTAACTTCGAGTTGTTTCTTTTCATAAATGGCTCTTACCAAGCCGGGAGTGGTTTCGCCGGGTGCATCCAATGTCCAGCCCTCGTCGTCAAATATTTTTCCTGAAGAAACTGATTGCAGGCGGTAATTGGTTTTGGGAATTGTCAAACTCATCTTGAAATTTTTAAGAGCCCAAAGATAAGAATAAGTTCAACGTATCTTTTATCAACCAAAGAGGCGAAATCTAAGCAAGTACGAGGAAGCTACCAGCCAAATAAGTCTTTGCTTATATGACTTACAATGCCTAAAACTAAAAAGCTGATAAAAAAGAAAAGAATTAAAAAAATCCAATACAATTTTTCTTTTTCTTTCGATATTTTAAAACTGTTTAAAATTTCACTTCTTCTATTGCCTACATTTATGTAAATATTATTCAATATTATTATACTAATTAATAAGAAAATAAAATTGAAAACATTATCAAATACATTAAAAATTTTCCTTTTTAGAAAAAAATCAATAGTAGTTAAAATTATTAATATCCAAATAAATTGTATAGCAGCTATCCACAAAGATGACATAAAAAATGCTCCGAACCGATTTTTATTTCCTCTCAAATATGCATTGTAAGACAGAAAATAAAAGAAATTAATAAGTTTCATATACCTTTTGTTAATTCAAATTCTGTTTTAACATTAAATATCAATACCCCGCAACCCCGCCATCGGGGCTGCTTGAATCGGCAGCGCCTTCCATTATTCCTGTCTCATTGTCGAAAGTAATTCCCATCAGTGAACCGATATTTTCTACTTCGGAAAGTGTGTAACCCATTTCCAGCAGCAACTTCTGTGTATCGGGTGAAATAGCCCATTTTTCGTACCTGATTTTATCGGGAAGCCACTGGTGGTGGATTTTTCCTGATTGTATTGCGGTAGCAATATCCATTTTTTCATCAAGGACATTTAATACAGTTTGAAAAACTGAATTGATAATTGTCCTGCCACCGGGCGAACCAATAACCAAAAACGGTTTACCATCTTTTGCAACAATGGTGGGTGTCATGCTCGAAAGCATTCTTTTTTCAGAAGCAACCAGGTTTGGTTTTGTCCCAATTTGCCCTTGCCTGTTTGTTACCCCCGGAACAGGGTTGAAATCGCCCATTTCGTTGTTTAAAATAAAACCCAGTTCTTCAACAACCAATTCAGAACCATAACTGTATTCAAGCGTGTAGGTGAGTGAAACTGCATTTCCCTTTCCATCTAAAACAGAAATATGCGTGGTATTGTTACCTTCATACATTTGCCCGAAATGGCTCGAATCGCTGGTTGAGGCTTGGTTGGGTTTGATGGTTGAGCAAAGTTTTTTGGCGTACTCTTTCGATAGCAAATTGTCAAGTGGCATATCAGGGTTAAAATCCGGGTCGCCGAGATATTCAGCGCGGTCGGCATAGGCGCGGTGCATCACTTCAGCCAACACATGAAAATAGGCAGCCGAATGGTATTCCAGGCTGTCGGTATTATAGTTTTCCATCATGTTCAGCATTTCAACCAGCGCAACGCCTCCCGAACTGGGTGGTGGCATGGAATAAATATCATAACCACGGTAGTTTCCTTTTATTGGTTTGCGCTCAATGGCGTCATAGCTTTCCAGGTCGGCAGCGGTGATTAAACCACCATTTTTCTGAAAATAATCAACAAAAATTTCGGCAGTTTTTCCTTTGTAAAACCCATCCCTTCCACCGTCTCTGATCCGTTCGAGGGTGGCTGCCAATTCAGGTTGTTTCCAAAGGTTGCCGGGTTCAATCAATTCTCCGTTTTCATCCAATAAATAATTAGCCATTTCTGGATTGCTTACATGACATTTTTCCTTAAAATATTTTGAATCGAAATGCAAAGCCCAGGTAAAAGGAAAACCATTTTTTGCCAAATCAATGGCGGGTTGCACAACTTCCGCCCAGCTAAGTTTTCCATATTTTTGCTGAGCCATAAATAATCCAGCCACCGTTCCCGGAACGCCAACTGCAAGAATTCCATCGTGGTTGGAATCGTCTTTTATTTTTCCGTTTTTATCAAGAAACATATCTTCGGAAGCTGCAAATGGCGCTTTTTCACGAAAGTCAATCGTGGTTGTTTCTCCATTTTCATTCATCAAAACCAAAAAACCGCCACCGCCGATATTTCCGGCTGAGGGCCAGGTAACAGCCAATGCAAAAGCTGTGGCTACCGCTGCATCAACTGCATTTCCGCCTTTTTGCATAATATCCCTGCCTACTTCGGAAGCCACCATTGAGGAGGAGGCAACCATTCCGTTTCGGGCGTAAGTTTGGGAAAAGGAATAGGCTGGAATTAGAAAAGCTAAGGCAATACCGAACAGGATGATTTTTGAAAAGAAAATATTTTTCATTGAATATAAGTTTGGAAAGCCAAAATATTGCTGACCAAATCTACTGAAAAATACTTTCGGCTCCACGAAGCTGGAGCTTCGCGGATACTTTAGATTTCTTTTACTTCTAACTGCTGGCGCGAGCTTGTAGCTCGTGCCATACCCTTCGATGATATACGGCTTTAACCCAACTCATTTAAAAAATAGTATCAATATCGATTATTCCTTTACCTCCACTATAATCTATCGCACTGCTATATTTCCAATGATGAGGTTCTGAAACAAAACCTGAAACAACAGGGTTATTGTGAACATATTCCATTTTCTGGTCAATAACTTCCGGGCTCCACAATTCAATTGGCTTATTGTGTTGTTGCCAAAACTGCCGATTCTTCACATTGCTGTTCGTTTTTCCAGCTCGTTCCATCATCCACAATAGCCATTCTTTTTTGCTTTCCTGTGGATTCTCTTCAATAGCAAGTTGGATTTTTTTAGAGGTATATGTTTTTAGTTCTTTCAACAAAACACCAGGATTGTTTTCTTTAGCCTTAAAGATTATATGCACATGGCTTGGAAGAATGCACCATGCAAATATTTCCATTCCTTTATTTTTCCTGCAGTAATCCAGGCTATCTGTAAAAATTTCAAAATATACTTCTCTTACAAAGACATCAATCCAATATACTGTTGCAAAACTGACAAAATAAATACCTTCGCTATTTTGAAATTTATACTTTCTACTCATAAAGTAAAAGTACTAAAATTGACTTTTAATATGTGAAGATTTGGTAAGAGTTTTGGTAATGGAGGCACGAGCTACAAGCTCGCGCCAGCATGAGGGAAAAATGCTTTCGTCTCCACGAAGCTGGAGCTTCGCGGATACTTTGGATTTCTTTTATTTCAAATCCCTTTTATTCAAAATAAAAACAATTGAAGTGAGGTAAACTGCAAACCACACTGTACTGCTAATGATGGCTTTCAAAGGGACGAAATCATCAATTTCCATAAAAATATACCTGCCAAACGGAACCGGAATGAGGTTGTTTAAGGATTTTATGGGGAAATAATCAGAAACTACAGACATAATTCCATCCCTGAAGTATGGTGCATTTTGGAAAATGGCAGCGGCAATTGGCTCGAACATGATGGTGTACAAAAACAGCGCGATAATGAGAAAGCCTGCCTTTTTGATTATGAGCGACAACAGGAAAGCCAGTGTGCAATACACCACGATATCATAAAAGTAAGCCGCAAGGAATTCCATTTTATCAAAAATGTATTCTGTACCCCAAACATGGGAGTATATCGAACCGTTGACCAAGCCAGCTACAAAAAGGAAAAGTGTGCTGATGGCTGCCATCGCTACGATGAACGACATTTTGCTGAGCAGGAATTCCTTTTTGCTGATGCCGTCAATTACATTTTGCCGCATGGTGTTGTAAATCACGTCGTTGTTCACGGAAATAATGACGATGAAAGCCAGCATTATTTTATTGAAAGAACCCAGGTAGGCAATGTTTTGCCAGATGTCGGGGAAATCGTATATCGGGAGGATGGTTGGGTCGATGCCATTGAAATCGGCGCCCTGCCTTTTCAGCCATTCAAGGAAAAGCCCGCCACCGGAGGCTATCACCAGCAGAGCCAGCAGATACATCCCGGTTACTATCCAGAAAAGGCGGTAATTC
>DATCTB010000185.1:0-2938 GCA_036568185.1 Bacteroidales bacterium
CTTTTCCTTACCGAAAGTTGCAATTTGGCTTGCAGCTATTGTTTTGTTAAGGATAAAAAGCCAAAAAAAATGTCGCTTGAAAATATTTTTGAAGCAATTAATTTCCTGGTTTTTTATTCTGGAAATAAAAACTTACTGAACATCACCCTGTTTGGTGGTGAGCCGTTGATGGAAAAAGAAAACATTTATAAAATACTGGAAAAATGTGAAAATATTGAAACCCAATCCGGAAACAAAAAATTCAGTATTTCCATTACCACCAATGGCACCCTTCTCGATGAGGAAGTTTTAAGGCGTACTCAGGGTAAAATAAATTACCTGCTTAGTATTGACGGGGATGAGGAAACACATGATTCTTCGAGGAAATATGCCAACGGGAAGGGAAGTTTTAAAACAATTCTTCCAAAAATTCAACTCCTTAAAAAGTATCAGCCCTGGCTTGGTGCACGAATGACAATCACCCCTGATACGGTGAGCCGTTTGGCGAAAAATATAGAATATCTCCATTCATTAGGTATAAATCAGTTTTTGTTGGGCCTCGCCGTTGATATAGATTGGGACGAAAATTCACTTGAACTCTATGAAAAACAACTTTTTGAGGTTGGTGGGTTTTATATTTCAAAAAGGAAATCAGGGGAATCCATTCGAATCACAAATTTCGAAAAAGATGAAAATGGAATTAATTGTCATGAACACAGGTGGGGTTGTGGAGCAGGAAGAAACACAATTTCGGTAAATACAGACGGAGAAATTTATCCGTGCAGCAAGTTCCTGGGTTATGAGGGATTTAATTGCGAAGAAATGAAGCTTGGCGATATCCATACTGGAATTACCAATATTAAATTACGTGCAAAAATGTCCCAAATTACCGATGAATCTTTTAGTGGATGCAGCGGATGCAGCGAAATGAATGCCTGCCTGGGAGGATGCCCGGCTGACAATTATTTTCTGAATAGAAACATTTACAAACCAGGAATTTCGCACTGTGAACTTACAAAAATTAACAACAAGGTAAAAAGTGCATTAAGTAAAGAAATAGATGAAATTTAAGAAGTAGTTTTCTCGATGATGCTAAAGCAACAAATAAAACTCAAACCAAATTTCTTCAATAGAAACCTTTTGTTGTATGTATTAATTTTTCTGGTATCAAGTCTTTTTGCCCAGGATTCTTCTGAATTGTTGAAAGAAAAATTAGAAAATATTGGTTTCGAAAACATTCGTATTTCTGCTGAAAATAATAATTACACCATAAGTTTTGAAAATAATGTTTACCGTTGGAATGTCAGGGCTCTTTCCACAGCTTTGGACACAATTTCAAGCTATGCACCAAAAAATGCGTCCTTGAATGTCATTCAGCTTAAGCTTGATATTCCTCAGATTGTTACAAAAGTTGACGGCGAAAAATGGTTGAAATTCAGAAGTGATACCATATACAATAGCTTGATTGACTCTTCTCTTATGGTTAGTTTCAAAACGCAAACCGAGTGGAACAAAGTTAAACATACGAAACCGCTCAACCGGAATACAGCCAAGTTTGACTTGGTGTTTTACCCCCAATTCTACCTTGTAAACCTGCGCTTCAGTAAAATTTATGAAGTTCAGTTCAATATTGCACCAGCACTCGAATTTTCACTTTGGAAAGGTTCTTTATTCACAGCCCAGGTTATTTTCCCGATTTATAGCGATTGCAAAGCTTATGGTGAGGAAGGAAAAAAAATCAGGCCGGGTTTTTTGGTGCTTTCGCAGAACTTCAGATTTGATGGCCCCTGGTTTGGGAATGTAAGCGTTGGAAATTTCAACTACCATCGTTATGGAATTGACTTTACAATGAGCCACCCATTTAAAAACCCTAGGTGGGATATTGAATTTAATGCAGGATTGACAGGCTCATCAGTTTTTACCAATGATGGGTGGGAATTGGGAGAGCTTAATACCGTTACATTTTTTGCCGGTGCGGGGTATTACTTACCTCGTTTCAACCTGAGGTTTGATGCTAAAGTTGGAAGGTTCATTCAGGGAGATTATGGTGGCAGGTTCGATTTAACCAGGATGTTTGGCGAAACTAGTATTGGTTTTTACGCGGCTTATACAACTACCGATATTGATGGCGAAGGAAACCCAAATGCAGGCTTTCATTTTTCAATTCCTTTCCCTCCGGGTAAAAGATTTAAACCCAAAACCTTCAAAGTTGATATTCCGGGCTATTTTGACTGGGAGTATAATGGAGCCACTGATTTTGTTTACAATCGTTACTACGAAGTACGGCCAAATGAAAATCACTCAGAATATTACTTCAACCCAATTTATATAAAAGAAGAACTTATGCTAAACAGACATTACAAATGAGGCCCCTGATTTTTGCCATATTACTTTCCCTTTGTGTTGAATTTGCACATAGTCAAGCGCTGCTTGGAACCACAGGATGGCTTAATATTCCTACCGCTGAGATGCAGGAAGACGGAACATTTTTCGCCGGTGGAAGCTTCATAAATAAAAACTATATCGCCAATTATGGAGATGCAAAATACAATTTGGCTACCTATTATTTTAACCTGACTTTTCTTCCTTTTTTGGAGGTTAATTTCGGTAACATGAGGCTTCTGGATAATATTGACAACAACAATACGGTTGATCGCAGGTTTACTTTTCGGTTCAGGCCACTTCGCGAACGAAAATATATCCCGGCTGTTGTAATTGGCGCCCACGATGTTTATACCAGTGTCCCTAAAGATTATGAGTACAATCAATATTTCAGTTCACTCTATATTGTCCTTACCAAACATTTCGATATAAAAAAATCTGAAATTGCTGCTACCCTGGGTTACGGAATAAATGCATTTAGAAATAACCGTTATATCGGTTTCTTTGGAGGCGTTTCTTTTCGCCCCGGTTTCTATCGTCCCTTAAACTTAATCGTTAATTATGATGCCAAGGAATT
>DATCTB010000186.1:0-6432 GCA_036568185.1 Bacteroidales bacterium
ACTTCGAAAATCAGGATTGCCCCTGGAAAAACACCAAACGAACTACTCAACAAAATTCTGCCTCAAGCCAATATTATTTCATTTCATGAAATCTTGCCCTCTATAAACGACATTTTTATTAAGGAAGTAAAACATTACAATAAATGAGCAAGATACTCCTCATTATACAAAGAGAATACCTGACGCGGGTAAAGAAAAAATCATTCATAATAATGACTATCCTGGGCCCGGTTTTGATGGCTGCCATGGTTATCTTGCCAGCATTCCTCGCTGACTGGAGCGAAGCAACCGAAAAAAGAATAGCTGTTTTGGATGAAACAGGATGGTTTTTCGAAAAATTCAAGGATCAGGAAAACATTACTTTCTATTATGTAATCGAAGATTTACAGGCTGAAAAGGAAAACGCTCTCTACAAAAGAGGTGATTTACTTTTATACATTCCAAAAACTGAATTGACGGTTCCCGAATCGGCAGAATTATTCTCAACTGCACAACCGGGGTTGAATGTTACAGCCTACATCAAATCGGTGATGAAGGAAGAAATTGAAAATAAAAAATTGCTGGCGCGAAATATTGACCCAGAAGTATTGAAGTCAGCGAAAGCAGAAATCAAACTGTCAACAATAAAAGTAGAACAAGATGGTGTTGAGAAAAAAAGCAATACTGAAGTTGAAGTTGGTCTTGCCATTTTTGGAGGAATCATGATTTATTTCTTCATATTCTTGTTTGGCGCCCAGGTGTTGAAAGGAATTATGGAAGAAAAATCAAACCGTATTGTTGAAGTCATTATTTCTTCAGTCAAGCCTTTCCAACTGATGATGGGCAAAATTATTGGCATTGCCATGGTTGGTTTAACACAGTTTTTGTTGTGGATTGTGCTTACCGGGGTGTTCCTGGGTATTTTCCAATCGGGCGTTTTTGGCAACGAAACCAAGCCTACCCTGCAAATGATGGGACAGCAAAGCCAAATGGTGCAACAAGATGCTGAAGCAATCAATACTTCCGGCGTTAACCAGTTCGCCCTTGTGACCGAAATTCTCGACAGCATCAACTTCCAGGTGATGATATTTAGCTTTATCTTTTTCTTTTTGGGTGGTTACCTTCTTTACTCCTCATTATTCGCAGCAATTGGAGGAGCCGTAGACCACGATGCCGACACTCAGCAATTTATGCTGCCGGTTTCCATACCGCTGATTTTTTCAGTAATGATGTCGGGAGTAATTGTAAACCAGCCCGACAGCACACTTTCCATTTGGATGTCGATGATACCCTTCACGTCACCAGTTTCAATGATGATGCGTATTCCTTTCGGAGTCCCTTACTGGCAAATTGGCCTTTCAATGGGCTTGCTTGTAGCGGGTTTCATCATAACTACATGGATGGCAGGCAAAATATACAAGACGGGCATTTTGATGTATGGCCAAAAGGTTACCTACCTCACTATGTGGAAGTGGCTGAGGACTAAACATTAAGTTTATTCCATCAAAGAATTCCTTTTTTTCTTGTTAAAGTTTTTCTATTCGGGGTTATACTCTGTTTATAACTTTTTTTTGAAAAATTCTTGACTTCTTACTTTAACTGTATTAAATTTGCTCTTTCTTAAATAGGAATTATTCCTATTTAGTAAGAAATACTTATGAGAAATACTGATATAAAAGAGAAATTGGTTGAAAAAGGACTGAAAGTTACTCCTCAGCGAATGGCTATTCTTGAAGCCATTATTACCTTGAAGAACCACCCTACCGCTGAAAATATTATTGAATTTATAAGGAAAAACCATCCCAATATTGCAACTGGAACAGCATATAAAATTCTTGACACATTTGTCGAAAAAGAATTGATTCAAAAAGTAAAAACAGAAAATGATGTAATGAGGTATGATGCTGAACTTGAAAAACACCACCATCTTTTTTGTAAGGAATCTGAGAAAATCGAGGATTATTTTAATGAAGAAATTGATGATATGTTGCAAGAATATTTCAAAAATAAAGGGATACCAAATTTCCAGATTGAAGATATCAAACTTCAAATAAGTGGAAAATTTACTAAATGAAAAATTCAAATTCTAATATTATACTAACGATAAAAAAAATAAAAATGGAAAATGAAACAAATAATGGCAGCAAATGCCCTGTTACCGGAGCAACACAAAAACATAGTGTAGGCTCTGGTGGAACAAAAAACCGCGATTGGTGGCCAAACCAATTAAAATTAAACATATTACGCCAGAACTCTTCTTTGTCAAACCCAATGGGTGAAGATTTCAATTACGCACAAGAGTTTAAAAGTCTTGATTTGAAAGCTCTGAAAGATGACCTTCACAAATTAATGACAGACTCGCAAGACTGGTGGCCAGCCGATTTTGGCCATTATGGCCCTTTATTTATCCGCATGGCCTGGCACAGCGCCGGAACTTATCGCGTTGGTGATGGCCGTGGTGGTGCAGGTGGCGGGCAACAACGATTTGCTCCGCTGAACAGTTGGCCAGATAATGTGAACCTCGACAAGGCTCGAAGGCTGCTTTGGCCAATCAAACAAAAGTATGGCCGGAAAATATCATGGGCAGACCTGATGGTTCTGGCTGGTAATGTTGCGCTTGAATCGATGGGGTTCAAAACCTTTGGGTTTGCCGGCGGGCGGGCTGATGTTTGGGAACCGGAAGAAGACGTTAACTGGGGTTCCGAAAAACAATGGCTTGAAGACAAGAATCGTTACTCGGGCGAACGTGACCTCGACAATCCTTTGGCAGCGGTGCAAATGGGCTTGATTTACGTAAACCCGGAAGGCCCGGGTGGCAACCCCGACCCTCTTGCTGCAGCAAAAGATATTCGCGAAACTTTTGCGCGAATGGCTATGAACGACGAAGAAACAGTGGCACTTATTGCCGGTGGGCATACTTTTGGAAAAACCCACGGAGCAGGAGACGTAGCAAATGTTGGGCCCGAGCCTGAAGCTGCCGGAATTGAAGAGCAGGGATTGGGCTGGAAAAATAAGTTTCGTACTGGAAAAGGTGCTGATACTATTGGCAGTGGGCTGGAAGTTACCTGGACACAAACACCAGCCAAATGGAGTTATTACTTTTTCGAAAACCTCTTTAATTATGAATGGGAACTAACCAAAAGCCCTGCAGGAGCCCATCAATGGGTAGCTAAAAATGCCGGGGAAGTGGTTCCCGACGCATATGATAAGTCAAAAAAATATGCGCCTACCATGCTTACAACAGACCTTTCTTTGCGCTTTGACCCCATTTATGAAAAAATTTCAAGGCGCTTTTATGAGCATCCACTTGAATTTGCCGACGCATTTGCCCGCGCATGGTTTAAGCTGACTCACCGCGATATGGGGCCAGTTTCAAGATATTTGGGCCCTGAAGTACCCAAAGAAGAACTCACTTGGCAGGACCCAATTCCAGCGCTAAATCATAAACTGGTAGATGAAAAAGATATTGCAGCTTTAAAAGCCAAAATCTTAAGCTCAGGGCTTTCTGTTTCTCAGTTGGTAACTACCGCCTGGGCTTCTGCCTCCACTTTCCGTGGCTCTGACAAACGTGGCGGCGCCAATGGTGCCCGCATCCGTTTGGCTCCGCAAAAAGATTGGGCTGTTAACAATCCTGCCCAGCTTAAAAAAGTCTTGAATACTTTGGAAGGCATTCAAAAAGAATTCAATAACGCTCAAACTGGTGGAAAAAAAGTTTCCCTAGCTGATATAATTGTTTTGGCAGGATGCGCGGGTGCTGAAAAAGCTGCAAAGGATGCTGGCCATAAAATAACTGTCCCTTTCACTCCAGGCCGCATGGATGCTTCAAAAGAACAGACTGACGTGGAATCTTTTGCTGTACTCGAACCGGTAGCCGATGGTTTCCGTAACTACGTGAAAAGCAAATACACTGCATGCCCGGAAGATTTGCTGGTTGATAAAGCTCAGTTGTTGAACCTTACTGCACCAGAAATGACGGTTCTTATTGGCGGTATGCGCGTTTTAAACACAAACTTCGATCATTCGAAACATGGAGTTTTTACCAAACAACCTGAAACATTAAGCAACGATTTCTTTGTAAACTTGCTAGATATGAGTACGGTTTGGAAGCCTACTTCTGAATCTAAAGAAACTTTTGAAGGAACTGACCGCAAAACAGGTAAACCAAAATGGATTGGAACACGGGTGGACTTGGTATTTGGTTCAAACTCAGAACTGAGGGCCCTTGCCGAAGTTTACGCAAGTGCTGATTCCAGGGAAAAATTCGTCAACGATTTTGTTGCCGCGTGGAACAAAGTAATGAACCTGGACCGTTTTGATCTATCTTAAATTCATGAACAAATAAAATACACAAAGTAAATATACGAAGTGAATGTTTAAAGGAGGCTGCCTCATTTGGGGCAGCCTCTTTTGAATAAATATCCTTTCAAGTTGAATTTCAGCATTGCTTTACTATCTTTGCCCACTTTTTGGTTCAAACTAGAAATTGCTCAACATGCAGCTATACAATAAAATAGACAGCCGGGTACTGAAAGAAAAAATTGCAAACGATAATCGGCCCCGGGCAACTATTTCTTTTTATAAGTATGCCACTATTGGCAACCCGCAGCTTTTCCGTGACCACTTGTATATTGAGTGGTCCAAGCTGGAAGTGCTGGGTAGGGTGCATGTGGCCCACGAAGGCATTAATGCTCAGATTTCTGTGTTAACAGAAAATTTAGAAAAGTTTAAAGAACAAATTGAAACCATCACCTTTCTGCAAAATGTCAGGTTGAATTATGCAGTGGAAGATGATGGAAAATCATTTTTTAAATTAAAAATAAAAAACAGGCCGAAAATCCTTGCCGATGGCCTGGATGATGAAACGTTTGATGCCGGAAAGAAAGGGCAGCATTTGCAGGCAGATGAATGGAATGAAATGCTTCTCAAGGAAAACACCGTGGTTGTTGACATGCGCAACCATTACGAAAGTGAAGTCGGCCGCTTCGAAAAAGCAATAGCCCCGGATGTTGATACTTTTCGCGGTTCGCTTGACCTAATTGATAAAATGCTGGAAGAATACAAAGATAAAAACATCCTGATGTATTGCACCGGTGGCATCCGCTGCGAAAAAGCCAGCGCGTGGTACAAGCACCGCGGATATAAAAACGTGTACCAGCTTGATGGAGGCATCATCAAATACGCCCACCAGGTTAATGAAAATAAACTCGATAACCTGTTTAAAGGAAAAAATTTTGTGTTCGATGAACGCATGGGCGAACGGATTAGCTGCGACATTATTTCAAACTGCCACCAATGCGGGAAGCCCTGCGACGAACATACCAATTGCGCCAATGTGGGCTGCAACCTGCTGTTTATTCAATGCGAAGAATGCAAAGCAAAAATGGAAAATTGCTGTTCCAGCGAATGCCAAACAATCATTCATCTTCCAGAAGAAGAACAAATCCTTCTCCGTAAAAACAAAAACCTTGGGCACCACGTTTTCAGGAAAGGCAGGATGCAAATGCCATTAATTCAGCACGAATAAAATGAACTGGGAAGAAATTTTCGACTCGCTTGCCGATAACGATTATGTGGTGGTTGATGATTTCTTTCCTAAGAATTTATACCATTCCTTAAATTGTTTTTTGCACGAATTGTCGGATGCCGACCGATTAAGAAAAGCCGGAATAGGCACTCAGCAAAACTTCCAGGTAATAGAAAGCATCAGGGGCGACAATATTTTCTGGCTCGACCCGGCAATTAAGGTACCGGCTATTCAAGATTTTTTTCAAAAAATGGAGGAATTAAAATCAGATTTAAACAGGAATTTCTTTCTAAGTTTATCTGGTTACGAGTTTCATTTCGCACACTATCCGCCAGGTTCATTTTATAAACGCCATTCCGACCAGTTCGCGGGTAGAAATAACCGGCTAATTACCGTTATTTTTTATTTCAATGATGAATGGAAACCCGGAGATGGCGGCGAGTTAAACGTATTTTTGGAAAATGAAGAAAAACAGCTAGCCCCGTTGGGCAACAGAATGCTGATGTTCAGATCAGAAAAAATTGAACATGAAGTATTGGCAACCCATACTGACCGTTATAGCCTGACAGGCTGGATGCTTTACCAGCCGCCAGGCCTAACTTTTTTATAAAAAAAGAAATTATTTTTTCTTTAGCAAATCGCGAATTTCAGTCAGCAAAACTTCTTCCTTGGTAGGTTCCGGTGGTGGAGGTGGAGCGGCAGGGGCAGCTTCTTCCTTTTTCTTCATACTGTTCATCGCTTTAATCATCATAAAAATGGCAAAGGCGATAATGATAAAGTCAATGGTAACCTGGATGAAATTGCCATAATTAATTGAAACTGCTGGAATAGCTTCACCGGCAGCATTTACGCTTGCCTGGCTAATCACAAACTTCAAATCAGTGAAGTTTACTCCGCCAAGCAAATAGCCAATTGGAGGCATAATAATA
>DATCTB010000187.1:0-3211 GCA_036568185.1 Bacteroidales bacterium
GGCGGAGATTAATCTCCAGGCCGAAAAAGCATTAGACTGGCTTCAAAAAGGAGCCCAGCCTACTGACACTGTTAGAGCGATTCTTTCTTATAAAGGAATCCTTTACAAAAACCATTTATTGAAAGGCGTTGCAAAAGGCGCGTTGACTGAAGCTGAAGCAGAAGTTAAATTTCAAAACTGGATGACTGAAAAAGAAGCGAAAATTGACCAAAAACGCAAAGGCCTGACTGACAAAGAAAGAGCTGAACGCAAAGCCAAACTAGAAGCTGAGGTAAAGGTTAATGAAGCACGTGAAGCAGAACTGGCTAAATTGAAGTTAGCTGCCATTGATGCACTGGCTAAAAAGAGCGCTGATGTTTCTGAAGAAGTTGCAGAAGTTGAAGTAGCTGAAGAAACAGCAGAAGCCGTTGCTGAAACTGCAGAAATTGTTGAGGAAGTTAAAGAAGAAGTAGCTGAAGTTGTTGCTGAAACTCCTGAGGTTGTTGAAGAAGTAGTGGCTGAAGCCAAAGTTGAAGAAGCTCCAAAAGCTGAAGAAACAAAGGAAGAAGAAACACCTGAAGCAACTGAGCCTGAGAAAGCTTAAGAATAAAATGATTATTCTGCATAGAAGGCCATGCCCCGAGCGTGGCCTTTTTTTTTACTTTTATCATCCAAATTTTTAAACATGGACGCTTTTTCCCATTACTATTTCCTTGGTAAGATTACCAAACCGCATGGTTACGAAGGTAAAGTCAGTGTATATTTCGACACCGACGAGCCGGAAATGTACACAGATTTAAAAGTAGTTTTTCTGAACATCAATAATTCTCCGGTGCCTTATTTCATCACCTACCTGAACATCAACAACAACAAGGCTATCATACAGTTTCAGGATGTTGACAACTTTGAAAAAGCAGATTTTCTTAGCAAAAAGGATATGTTTTTACCATTGTCAACTTTACCCGAATTGACTGGAAATAAATTTTATTACCATGAAATTGAAGGTTTTACGGTAGTAGATAAAAACTTTGGCATAGTTGGAAAAGTAAAGGAAGTATTAGATTATACCAACCAGGCGGTAATGCAGATTTTCAACGGAGAAAAGGAAATCCTGGTTCCAATCAATAGCCATATTATTCTCAAGGTTAACAGAGAAAAAAAAGAAATTACCATCCAGGCACCCGAGGGATTGATAGAAATGTATTTGGAAAACTAGGAGCCCCATGTCGAAAAAGCCTTTCGATACCAGGCCATTTCATCTGAAACCTTTCAGTTTATACCACCATCGTTCCACTATGAAGGTTGGCACTGATGCCATGTTGCTTGGCACTTGGGCAAATGTTGAAAATGTCCGGTCTATACTGGATATTGGCACCGGCTGCGGAATTGTCAGTTTATTGCTGGCGGCAAGGTCGATGGCTGAAATTACGGCAATTGATATAGATAAAGACTCGATTGAAGAGGCATCTGAAAATTTTATGCAATCGCCTTTTAAAGAAAGAATGCACACGCTTCAGATTGATTTAATTGATTTTTCAAACGATACAAGTCAACAATTTGACTTGATAGTTTCCAACCCACCCTTTTTTGTAAACAACTTAAAACCAGACGATGAAAAGCGTACAAAAGCCCGCCACGCAGAAACTTTAACTTACCAGCAACTTTGTATTGGCACGAATAAACTAATTAAACCTTTAGGAAAGCTTTGCGTGGTTTTGCCCTATGATGAGAGCCGAATGTTTCTAAAAATTGCCAGGAAAAATGGTTTGTTCCCCAAAAAACAATTAATTATTTTTCCAAGAGAAGGAATGCTGCCAAACCGCGCTATTATCGAATTCTCGAAAATAAATGTTGGAGAAATTCTTTCAGAAAAATTTACTATCAGAAATTCAGAAGATAAATTTACTCAGCAATATATTGACATGCTGAAAGATTTTTATTTGAATTTAGATGAATAATTATTGACCATCTTGATTATAGAAAGCCTGGCTTTTCTTCTCCCCAAAAACATAAATCAGCCGGAAAGAAATTACATTGTTGAACTGGTCACGCATCCAGGTTTGGCCTGAAAGGTCGCTGTATTCGCGGGTCCTGATTTTGGCAAGGCTGTATTGGTAGCGCAGGTTAAATTTTAGAGATTTATAAACCCTGATTCGAATATCGGCTAAAATACAATAATCATTTTTGTTGTAAGTTCCGCTGTTTAAAGTTGTGCTGTCAACCAGAATGCCATGTTCCCATTCTTTTACACCTACTAATCTTCCCCACGAAAAACCGGCACCAAAGGAAATAAATTCTTTATCGGTAAACATGACCAAAACAGGAATTTGAGCGTAATTCAGGTGAAGTTCATATTCGTACGAAAGCGAATCATTGTATTGTGGTCTTTGATAAGAGCCATCCTGGCTGAACAATGCCTCGAAGGAAGCATCCCACCTACCCTTCTTTCCAAATGGAATCAATGCACCGGCCCCAACATTAGCGCCAACCCTTTTAAAACCATACACTTCATCGCCATCAACCTGGCTAAGGTTCATTCCAAGTATAGCTTCGCCTTTAATGATTTGTGCCTTTGTTCCAAAAGATAAAAAAACAATAATCAAGCTCAGCATTAACCATTTCCAGACCTGATTCATTTTAATGATTTTCATTAATTCAGTAACGCAAAAATAGGGGAATAATTATAAAAAAATTTGATTTAATTGACGTTTAAGCCTTTGTTTCAATTCCAAGTAAACTTAAGCCAATCCTTTTTCTTTCAACATCAACTTCCAGAACTTTTACAGTTAGTTGTTGATTAAGCTTTAAATAATCAGCAGGATTGGAAACAAACTCGTTGGCAATCTGGCTTTTATGAATTAATCCAGACTCGTGGATACCAATATCAACAAAAGCACCGAAAGCAGTAAGATTGGAAACAATTGCGGGTAAAAGCATTCCCGGCTGCAAATCTTCAATTTTTGAAATACGCTTGTCAAATTCAAACCTTTTCAAGACATTTCTTGGGTCACGGCCGGGTTTCTCAAGTTCAGAGAGTATATCAGTCAATGTTGGCAAACCAAATTCTTCGGTAACAAATTCTTCGGGGTTGATTAAAGCAACTGCTTTTTTGTTTCCAATTACTTCGTTTAATTCCAATTTAGTAGCCATAATCATTTTCTTAACCAGATTATAGTTTTCCGGATGTACAGCACTGCCATCCAAAGGGTTGACTCCATTTCTTATTCTTAGA